>NZ_JBFRMS010000144.1:0-206 GCF_041470505.1 Vibrio sp. 10N.261.55.C5 | reverse complement strand
TATCGCTCCAAATTCTCTCTTTTTAGAGAACAGAGTCATTGACTTAAATAATGCATTCGGACGCGGGATGGAGCAGTTTGGTAGCTCGTCGGGCTCATAACCCGAAGGTCGTCGGTTCAAATCCGGCTCCCGCAACCACATTACAGTTAAGCGCTATCTATTGCCCAAGGCAGTAAGAGCAGCGACTAACTAATGCGATACTAGCT
>NZ_JBFRMS010000143.1:0-329 GCF_041470505.1 Vibrio sp. 10N.261.55.C5 | reverse complement strand
ATTACGCAACAAAGCCGAGTATGTTTATAAATTACCTCAAATAAAAGACCAAACACTGAAGCTCGATGATAATGAACTAAGGCGTATTAGTGAGCTTCATTATAATGTTGTCCCAATATTTCATGATATACAAAATCGTTTTCATCGGTATGGTTGGAAAGATGGGCGGCCAGCGACATCATTAGCTTTGATCGCTGATGATACTTATGAGGATTTTGGTTTTGAGGCTCATGTCATAATGCAAAAATTTAGTGGAATGTTTAAATTACCTGAAGGCGAACTCTTCAATAAATTGAATCGTGTTCCCTTGTGCGTATTTCGGTGATTGC
>NZ_JBFRMS010000142.1:0-480 GCF_041470505.1 Vibrio sp. 10N.261.55.C5 | reverse complement strand
AAATCGTAGTGCAACTACGATCACGCTCGGTAATTATCCAGACTTGTTCATTACAAATGGTGTAACTGGATAAAACCCGCTCGCCTGTCTTGGTGGCTTCGTCATTGGTAAGTTTATCTTCAACACAGACATTTCCCCAATCACCATTTTGGTGACGATGTAAGTAAATCGGTAAATTCACACCAATATTGTTATTTAGCAGTTCAGCAATGCCTTGTGTACAAACAACTTTGCCAAGATCAAACGGCACAGCCGTACAAACATAATTTTTTTCTTTTTTTTCTTCGTTACCTGATGTAACATTTTTAATGTTCATTTTATTTACCCCTGTATTTAAATTGAATTTGCCTTGATATTTGATACAGCAAATATCAAGGCGCTTTACTTTTAGCGTTTAATAAACGTCTTCCGTTTTACGAATGTGATTAAACACCTCATACACTTCATCGTAAGAAATGCCATACCCTTCGAGCTTTTCGA
>NZ_JBFRMS010000141.1:0-323 GCF_041470505.1 Vibrio sp. 10N.261.55.C5 | reverse complement strand
AGTGGGCCATGGGCTTCAAGCAATTGACGGTTGTTGTGAATGCTTTTGACAGAACAACCGCTTTGTCGGGCCGCTTCTCTAACATTCCCTAACTCATTGGCAAGCTCTATAGCCTCGATCTTTTTCTGAACCTCTTCTCCGTATTCTTTCCTAGAGCTAGGCTCAGTAAGCTCTTTAATCGATAACTCTCGGTCAGCAAAGTAAGCCGTAAAACCACCATCAAGTTGCTTACGTAATTCGACTTGTTGACTCACGATAGAGTGCCGTAATGGGGAGGTGATTTGATACATTGCGTTGGCGTAACTGAAGGTATGATCTCGACG
>NZ_JBFRMS010000140.1:0-289 GCF_041470505.1 Vibrio sp. 10N.261.55.C5 | reverse complement strand
AAACTCTACGGGATAGAATCACGCTTAAAAGGTGCGCCTGCCGAAGAGCGAAAAGCAGAGCGTCAAGCGCTTGCCAAGCCGATACTGGATGAGCTTTACCAATGGATGACAACCCAGAAGGTGATAGGCTCTAGCCCACTAGGCAAAGCGATAAAATATACGCTTGGGCAGTGGTCAAAGCTTATTCGTTATATCGACGATGGTCACTTATCTATTGATAATAATCGCGCTGAACGCGCAATTAAACCACTGGTCATTGGCAGGAAGAACTGGCTGTTCTCTAACACAC
>NZ_JBFRMS010000139.1:0-512 GCF_041470505.1 Vibrio sp. 10N.261.55.C5 | reverse complement strand
TCACATTTTTACTTTAATTGGTATAAATCATAGTGTTTCGCACGTCAGTCGAATAACTTACACAAAAGATTTTCCCGCAGCCCACAGCTCTTAGCTCAGGTTTTTCCCAAAACCAACTCATGATTAGGACTACATCATTTCTGATTCCAGCTGTGAGGTGACTCGAGCATGATTTCAAACGTATATAGCTTTAAGTTTAGCATTCAGATACTCGAGCCATACGCGCTGTAGATGTTTCCTTTATTAAGTGAGCGGCTCTCAGTATTAGTTAACAGCCTTTCGGCTACGAAATCTGACTTCTGCTCTATCTGTGAATCTATAGGATACGTGTAATTAGGGCTCTATCATGGAGGCTTCTCTTAAGAACGCTAGAGCTCATAATGAGTCGACTTAATGTCTCTTGTTATGCATTGAGCTTAAAACCACTCTCGATGGTATTGAGCGACTCGTTCTAAGTACTTCAAAGGGTGAAAGTAGGCTAGATTCAGCTTAATGCATATTTCGGAGCATTC
>NZ_JBFRMS010000138.1:0-460 GCF_041470505.1 Vibrio sp. 10N.261.55.C5 | reverse complement strand
ATCAGTTAATTTTCCGGATTAGTATAATTGAACCTGTTCGATATTTCTCAGGTAAGCGACTTTACGTTCACGAGTTAGAAGAGAGAATTTAAACTCTTTGGGATAACCGCTGCTACGCAGTGAAAGTGGGGTGGCGATGCGTGTGTAGTATACGCTATTTGGAAGTCTCAATAAGTACATCTGTGCTACCTTTCTGTGCGAGATGATTTTCGAGGCTTTAGATACGAAAAAACCGCTGTAAAAACAGCGGTTTAATCTTTAAGAGTGGTGGAGGGATAGGGATTTGAACCCTAGAACCGCTATTAACGGTTGCCGGTTTTCAAGACCGGTGCTTTCGACCACTCAGCCATCCCTCCAACAAATTGTCATCAACAGATTAGTACACTGTTGAGGTTGTTATTTGCTAATGCAAGTAACGATACCTTTTGTATTCACCTTTCAAAAAAGTGAAAATAAATTT
>NZ_JBFRMS010000137.1:0-274 GCF_041470505.1 Vibrio sp. 10N.261.55.C5 | reverse complement strand
TTAATTTTCCGGATTGGTATTAGTGCTCATTTTTGTTTTTCTAAACGACAAATATGAAAAAAGCCCGCTGATTTCTCAGCGGGCTTTCTAATGGTGGTGGAGGGATAGGGATTTGAACCCTAGAACCGCTATTAACGGTTGCCGGTTTTCAAGACCGGTGCTTTCGACCACTCAGCCATCCCTCCAAAAAATTGTCATCAACAGATTAGTACACTGTAGATGTTGTTACATGTATACACAGGTAACGATATTTAAAGCCTGGCGATGTCCTACT
>NZ_JBFRMS010000136.1:0-1886 GCF_041470505.1 Vibrio sp. 10N.261.55.C5 | reverse complement strand
AAGGCGCCTTGGCAGAGTGGCTATGCAGCGGATTGCAAATCCGTGGACCTCGGTTCGACTCCGGGAGGCGCCTCCATTCTTTCTCTTAGTTTGATAAGTTAAGAGATAATAAGAATGAAAATGCGATACTAGCTCAGTTGGTAGAGCGCAACCTTGCCAAGGTTGAGGTCATCGGTTCGAACCCGATGTATCGCTCCAAATTTTGTAGTGTTGATTCATTTCGACATTAAGATGGTGTTTTACTTTTCAGTAATCGGCATCGCAATAAAGAATTGCGTGCCCTGGTGGTGGAATTGGTAGACACAAGGGATTTAAAATCCCTCGACGTTCGCGTTGTGCCGGTTCAAGTCCGGCCCGGGGCACCATCTATTTGATTATTACCTCGCTTGGTATTAATCAAAAGAGTTGTTCTCTTAAAACACTAATGAAGGCGCCTTGGCAGAGTGGCTATGCAGCGGATTGCAAATCCGTGGACCTCGGTTCGACTCCGGGAGGCGCCTCCATCATTCAGAAAAAACCAGTCCTAGTGACTGGTTTTTTCGTTTTTGACCCCGCTAAAGCTTCCTACGTACCCATTTCAATGCTTATCAAAGAAATCTTTGTTACGGATATACTTGCTCATTAAGTGGTAAGAGAAAGGTCTTATCAGCCAACTAAAGATAGAGCGACCAAGGCGGATTAATGTAGGAGTGTTCTCATAGATTCGTCCGTTATAAAGCCAAAGCACTTTACCTACATGCCAATAGAGCAAAGGAACCGGTGGCATGAAGGTCACGATGTCGATGTCACAGCAAATTCGGTAGGTCTTCTTACTCATGCGATAGTGC
The DNA here is from genome assembly GCF_041470505.1 of Vibrio sp. 10N.261.55.C5. Lineage (NCBI taxonomy): Bacteria > Pseudomonadati > Pseudomonadota > Gammaproteobacteria > Vibrionales > Vibrionaceae > Vibrio > Vibrio sp. 10N.261.55.C5. The sequence goes on along the minus strand of NZ_JBFRMS010000136.1, from coordinate 1,059 downwards.
TTTCGAAAGCTCCAATCACCAATGGCGGGTTGGCCAAAAGTCACTATTCGTTTAATACAGCCTGGGTACTTTTGATCAAAGTAATCAGCGAAGACACAACCGATAGCGCCTCCGGAAGAGTGGCCAGTAATAGACACTCTTTTTCCTTGTTCGATGAGAGGTGTGAGCGTGGCTTCCAAGCGCCCAATAACGGTTAAGCCAAGCTTGTCTTCATTACGACTTGGCTGGCTCTCTTGAAACATTAGATGGTAGAAACCCGCATGCACACGATAATTGAGCCCAATTCTCTTACAGCTTCTTGTCCATAGAGCAAAGGTTAGTAGCCAATCTGAGATACTGTGCGATCCTTTGATTACCACAACCACTTCATCTTTGTCGCTACTCCACAACACTCTAATCATGGTTTTACCAAACTGGTTCTTGATGATGCGTTGTCCATTAGGGTCAAAACCATAGCGAGTCTGCTTAAAAACTCTAGGGTAGGCGAGGTTACAAAGAACGGCATAGCGCTCATATTGATATCGTTTTAGTGGTTTCACATGTTTACTTCTTAATAAGAGTTACTTCAAACTCTAATCGTTGAATGTGAAAAGTACATGAAAACGCCATTTGCTTGGTTTAAAACAATAAAATCACCGCATTCAATTGGTATTTGAATCAATGGTTGTCAGTGATTTGTCCGTTTAAATTAGAAATCCAAGTATAAGAACCGTACAAGCTGCACTAAATTTATTCTTTTGAGTTCGATAATTAATCACTTGAATTAAAAGATAAAATTTATTGTTGACGAATTTTTTCCTTCCGTTAAAGTACACCTCGTTCTCACGGCTTAGGTCGCTGAGAGATGGTGTTTTTACTTTTCAGTAATCGGCCTCGCAAGATTGCGTTGCCCTGGTGGTGGAATTGGTAGACACAAGGGATTTAAAATCCCTCGGCGTTCGCGCTGTGCCGGTTCAAGTCCGGCCCGGGGCACCATCTATCTAGCTTCTACATTTTGAGTAGAGTGATGAACAAAGAGTTGTTCTCTTAAATCACTATTAAAGGCGCCTTGGCAGAGTG
>NZ_JBFRMS010000135.1:0-2788 GCF_041470505.1 Vibrio sp. 10N.261.55.C5 | reverse complement strand
AAAGTGCGATCCCGCCCTGGTTCCTGTGTTAAGCAGCATTTTACTGTATTTAGAAGTTCTACCATCCGACCAAGTTGTTGTCGCGGCGATTGCTACCTCGTTGGCATCGATACTGTTCACTTCAACATCTTCTGCACTCGCTCACCACAAGAATGGCAAAGTGCCTTGGGATCTGGCGCCTTGGATCATGCTCGGTGTTGCTCTGGGTGCATTGGTTAGTGGTTTTATGGCGGCGTTGTTACCGGAAAAAGTCGTTCGTATTGTGTTTGCTGTGAGTGTGGTTCTTATTGCGATCAAGATGTTCTTAAGCAGCAAAAATGATGCGCCTAAGGAACGAAAACTGCCGAACAAAGGTGTGCTCACTGTGCTGACAACCATTACGGGTGGCTTATCTGCCATAATAGGTATTGGTGGCGGAGCATTGCTGGTTCCGCTATTAACGTTCTTCTCTGTCGGTATGAAAAAGGCCATCGGTTGTGCCTCGGCTTGTGGCATTGTGATCGCGTTGTTTGGCTCGATAGGTTACATCAGTTCAGGCAGCAGCCACTTTGCTCTATCAGATGGCTTTGCTGGCTTTGTTTATCTGCCTGCGCTGTTGGGTATTGTGTGCACGTCTTGGTTTACGGCTCCGTTAGGCGCAAAAGCCACCAACCATTTACCGGTTCCAACGATTAAGAAAATCTTCTCAGTACTGCTGGTGGTTATCGCAGCAAGCATGGTTGCTCGTTAATAAAAGATCGTTCAAGTGTGAATATACAGAACAAAAACGAATAAATTGATCAACCACCAATAATTAGAAAAGGGCAGTTTCATAACTGCTCTTTTTTGTTTATCGGTCTATGCTTATACAACTATGTACATGAGTATATTGATAAAACCGTTTAGTTATGAACAGTTCACCGCTATAGCTAAATGTATTTTGTTTGATTCAACGGAATGCTATCAATGAGTGATTTATGGATCCTTTAACGCAGGGCGTGTTAGGCGTTTCTTTGTCACAATCTGCCAGCAAAAAACAACATTTGGTTGTTGCTGGGGTATTAGGGCTGCTCTCCGGGTTAGCACCAGATTTGGATGCACTGATTAAGTCTCAAAGTGACCCTTTGTTGGCTTTGGAATTTCATCGACAATTTACCCATTCACTCTTCTTTATTCCCATTGGCAGTTTGATCTGCGCTTTGGTTCTGCATCACCTGATTGCAAAAAAACGTGGGCTTTCTTTCAAACAAAGTTGGCTGTTTTGTGCTCTGGGCTATGGTACTCATGCACTGTTAGACGCTTGTACCACCTATGGCACGCAGTTACTTTGGCCTTTCACCAACGCGCGTTTTTCTTGGAATACCATATCAATCATCGATCCTGTTTATACGCTTCCCATTCTAGTGTTGCTTGTGTTTGCGACGTTAAAACGAGCGCCTTGGCTAGCGCGTGTTGCGTTTACTTGGGCGCTAATTTATCCAACATTAGGGATGATTCAGCGAGACAGGGCAGAGGCGATTGGGTGGCAATTAGCGCAAGAAAGGCAACACACACCGATTCGATTAGAGGCAAAACCAAGCTTTGCGAATATCTTGGTTTGGAAAGTGGTGTACGAAACAGAGGCTCATTACCATGTAGACGCAGTGCGGGTTGGCACATCGGTAAGCACGTATCCCGGAGAGTCGATTGCGAAGCTGAATGTTAGCAGGGATTTACCTTGGCTTGACCCTGACTCTCAACAAGCCAAAGACATAGAACGTTTCCGCTGGTTTTCAAATGGTTATATCGCTCAGGACCCAACAGACGAGCTGCGTATTATCGATGTCCGATATTCAATTGTACCAAATCAAATGAAAGCACTATGGAGCATCAAGCTATCAAAAGCAGTTGATGCAAACGCGCATGTAAAATACGAAACTCATAGAGACAACACGCCAGAGTCGAGACAGATCTTCTTCGGTATGCTCACTGGCGATAAATGAGCTAGTTTTAAACTGATCTGCACCGTCAATACTGGATGCTACGTTAAGCGACTTTCCATACGTTTAGTTATCTCTGAATTGTTAATTTAGGGGAAGCTATAGCTCATTAATTAGATGGTACGCCCCACACCTACGTTAAAATTAGCTATGTCGCAGTACATTTAGAGGTGCCATCATGTCAGTTATAAAAGTTATTGGTATAGATCTCGGGAAGTCGGTTTTCCATCTCATTGGTCATGACCATTCTGGCCGCGAAATTTACCGACACAAATTGAGCCGAGTTAAGCTCGTTCAATTCATCTCCCAACAAGAAACGACAACCATAGCAATGGAAGCCTGTTGTGGTGCACATTGGCTAGCATCGAAGATGCCAAGAATATGGTCATAATGTTAAGCTGATACCAGCACAGTATGTAAAGCCATACGTTAAGAGCCACAAAAATGACTTCATTGATGCTGACGCTATTGCCGAAGCTGCTACTAGACCTAATATGAGATTTGTTTCTCCTAAGAGTGAACAAGCTCAAATTAGTACGGTTATTCGGAGAATCAGAACGGGATATATTCGCGAAAGAACCTCATGCATGAATAGAATTGGTTCCATCTTGCTAGAGTTTGGCATCAGCTTTCCTCGTGGCCATGCCAATATGAAAAAGTTGTTCCAGTGGCTAGCAGATAAAGATGCAGTAATCCCGCCTCTGCTCATTCTTGAACTTCGCGATCAACTAGATTATTACAACCAATTAAATGAAAAGATTACAGCTCAAGACCAAAAGTTAATCGAACTTAATAAAGAAAACGAGCTGTATGCATATTTCGGAGCATTC
>NZ_JBFRMS010000134.1:0-2995 GCF_041470505.1 Vibrio sp. 10N.261.55.C5 | reverse complement strand
TTAAAGAGCTTCTCTTCGTTGTGACTTACATCACTTCGGAAGAGGCGGCCATTCTAGCGATTTAATTCTCAGTGTCAAACACTTATTTGGAATTAATTCCTACTTTCTAAAAGTAGAAGCGAATCATCGCTTAAAGCTAGTTGCCTTACTAACATTTCTCGCTGAAGCCTTGTGGCGTCTGCCGTGTCAGTGAGGCGGCATTATAGAGATGCCGCTCATATTGGCAAGCAATAAATGCGTTTTTTATTAAAAAAAGAGGTTAAGCGAAGACATTTCAACCAAGGGCTTATTTATACCACTTTCACCCCAAGTTTCGAACAAATTACCCACAACGACCTGTGGATAACTACCCTCCACTATCAAAAAAGTAAGATAAACGAGCCCTAGGGTTTAGATACTCTCGAACTTGTTCAGGTAATTTGCTTGGATGAACGGCATTAACGATTTTGATCTCTTTAATAAAGAGGTCAATGATCGGAGCTTGGGTTCTTGGCACGCTAGGATCATAGATAAGTACATTTGGATAAAGCATATGTTTAGCGTTAACGGATATCACAATCCCAATCGAGTCATTTGAAAGCTGTACTACAGTTCCTGGTGGATAGACTCCCATGAACTTAACTAACAGCCCCAAGTTATCTTGGCTATATAGATGCTTGCAGCTCTTATATAGGTGGGACAGTGCCAAATACGGGATCATTTGTTGAGATTGCGTTTTACCATGGCAAAGGTTATCAAATGCATTAGCCACGGCGACTATCTTGGCAAATTCATCAATCTCATGTTCTTTTAAGCCCTCGGGGTAGCCAGAACCATCATTCATCTCATGATGTTGAGCGATCACCTTTTTAGCACTTTCAGGAAAGTCATCAATTGCCGATACAATATCCGCACCGTATTTAGTATGAAGCTTCAGGTAGTTCTCTTCTGGCACCGTTAGTGCACTCTGCTTTCTTAGTATCGCGACTGGTATTTTGATCTTGCCTACATCGTGAAACAACGCTGCGAATGAGAGGTCTTTCAATTGCTGTGTGTTATAGCCTTTGGCCTTTCCTATCATCAGTGCAACAACCGATACATTTAGAGTATGAAAGTAAATATCTTCGAAATCTGCTTTAGCATTCATAAGGTGCAAGGTGACGTTATCATCGCTCACTAGAGTTTCAACGATATCATCAACAAGAGCCTTAACCTCCCCTACCGCATCTAAAGGTCTGTTACGGATCTTGGTCATCACAGATCGCATTCGAGCAAGCGAACGTTCAAACTCTCTCTCACAATGACTCACCCTGCGGCGGTAAGAGCTAAGGGTTTCGATACGCTCATGCTTATCTTTCCACATTCTTTCCGTTTCAAGGCTTACCTGTGAATCAATATCGACTTCTTGTTCACCTACGTGATTAACAGGTAAAGGTGAGGTATCACTTTGACTCAGGTTTATATAGACGTGCTTAATCCCAAGATGTCGAATTACTTTTACTTGAGCGTCATCTTTGATTTTAAAGCTGTTGAATAAAAATGGGTGTTCATTCCATTTTACGGGGAGTCGTATATGCAGACCGGGCTGAATGCGATCTACGGTAATCTTTATGCTGCCCATTTTTATATATAATATTGATGATTAATCTCTATTTATAATTCTAATAAAACCAAGCAGCAATTTCACTATCCAATTTCACAGGCTCAACTTAAAGAGTCGCAGTGCACCATCCAGCGTATACCGAATTTATCTTCTACTTTGCCAAATCGAGCCCCCCAAAAAGTATCTGCGAGTGGAGTCATTATCCGCCCTCCCTTCTTGAGCTTTTCAAAGATTTGTTCTTGAGTCGCGGTATCTTCAGTCACAAGAGAGAGAGCGAGATTGTTGCCTTCAAGTTCTTTTGCCTTAACACCATCAGACATCATCAGCTTCATACCAAACGCTTCGAACTCAGCATGCATAACCCAATCAGGTTGAGCGCCCTCGATTACCTGTGGTGCATCACTAAAAAGCTGCTTAGATAAAACCACACCACCAAAGCACTTGTGATAAAAATCCAACGCTTCATTACAACGACCATCAAAAAACAAGTAAGGGGTTACTGTCAGCATATCTATCTCCTCTGTTAGTCCTTTAAACATAGACAATAGAAAAGAGAATGACAGGTAACATCATGATTTAAGATAATTAATTCATTATCAGATCGAATAGCGAAGGGAAATTATGAGATTTAGGAGTGAAACATCAAGATCTGTCTGATTGAAGCGCAACTGCAGCGACACGCCGGATTTCAAATTCACATACGTCCAAAACATAGAAAGGTCGCTATAAAAGCGACCTTTCTATGTTTGGTACCGATAGGCGGACTGATTGGACAGGCATTCTTGCCGCCACCGTGAAGGCAATGCTTCCTATACCCCAGATACAACAAAGCCCCGATTTTCATCTAGGCTTTGTCATTTAAATATGGTGCCGGTAGGTGACTTGACTGGGCTTGCATCCAAGCCGACACGCTGGATTTAAAATTCACAAACGCCCAAAACGACGAAAGGTCGCTATAAAAGCGACCTTTCTATGTATGGTACGTATCCGCCCCATGAACCCACGGGGCGACTTGTCAGTGTTTGAAGTTCCAAGGCAGGAGTGCGTCGATATCAGGCTCAGCTTTCGCCAGCTCTTTCATGCACTTGACCATGTAGTCGTAGAGGATAAGACCGTTGGCTTTCGCGGTCTCGATGATGCTGTAAAGCATCGCGCTCGCCTCAGCGCCATTTGGTGTGTTAGAGAACAGCCAATTTTTTCTGCCAATGACCAGTGGTTTAATTGCACGTTCAGCGCGATTATTATCGATAGATAAGTGACCATCGTCGATATAACGAATGAGCTTTGGCCATTGCCCGAGCGTGTACTTTATCGCTTTACCTAGTGGGCTAGAGCCTATCACCTTCTGGGTTGTCATCCATTGGTAAAGCTCATCCAGTATCGGCTTGGCATACGCTTGACGCTCTGCTTTTC
>NZ_JBFRMS010000133.1:0-323 GCF_041470505.1 Vibrio sp. 10N.261.55.C5 | reverse complement strand
CGTCGAGATCATACCTTCAGCTACGCCAACGCAATGTATCAAATTACCTCCCCATTACGGCACTCTATCGTGAGTCAACAAGTCGAACTACGTAAGCAACTTGATGGTGGTTTTACGGCTTATTTTGCCGACCGAGAGTTATCGATTAAAGAGCTTACTGAGCCTAGCTCTAGGAAAGAATACGGAGAAGAGGTTCAGAAAAAGATCGAGGCTATAGAGCTTGCCAATGAGTTAGGGAATGTTAGAGAAGCGGCTCGACAAAGCGGTTGTTCTGTCAAAAGCATTCACAACAACCGTCAATTACTTGAAGCCCATGGCCCACT
>NZ_JBFRMS010000132.1:0-1413 GCF_041470505.1 Vibrio sp. 10N.261.55.C5 | reverse complement strand
CTAATGCCGTTCACTTAAGAGTGAACGGCATTTTTGTTCTTAGCATACCGTTGTGGTCTGGGTTTAACTCTTCTAGGGAATGTCCTTTCCCTTCGCCCTTCAAGTATTAAGCTTTCAGCCATGTTGTGGAACCCCTTTAGCTGACGAGGTATTGCGCCTGGTGTTGAATAAGGTAAGCCTACAAGTAACGCTGATACATGAGCTAACGTGCCGTTAAAACTCAGTTGATAAGGAAGGTAATTTCCCTTTAAATTGAAGCAGAGCTCGACCATCTGATATCGGATTAAATTGTAAGTAAGCAAGATGCCCCATAACTCCTGCTTGACCAGCTCTGGTAAACGACTTCGCAGCGTAAGACGGTTTCCAAGCATGTATTGTTTTTGCTCTCGGTAGCCCAGCTCTATTTCCCAACGATGCTCATAAAGGCCTGCAATATCTTTTGATGGGTAACGCAGGGAGTCCGTCATGGAGGTTAATACTTGGTAGTCTTTTCCTTTAATTTTACGAGTGACAAGTCGAGCGGTTATCGACTTTGGTAAATCAGGCCATAGCTTTCTAGCTCTTGGATTACTGTGTAATTGAACAAGTTTGTCATTTCGCCCTAAAGATTGAACAATGTCATATTGTGTATTTTTCTTGAGGGGGATAAGCCAATGGCGCTCTGAGCCAGAGTCTTGCCATTTATGTAATAAACCTAAAGAATAGAACCCCTTATCGAACATTGTTACGCTATGGTTTGGTGTTGTTTCTATCAGTTTTTCAGCTAATATCATTTCGTTTGTATTGTAATTATCAAATGCACTGGCCGTAATAATGTGACTGCTTAGTTCCATTTGGCAGACCATTCTCACTTGCGGATATTGCGTCCCTTTTTGTCGAGAAAATGCCTTTTCATTTTGCGGGTTATCGGGCGTTCGCCAAACAACGCCATCGACGCCAAGCAGCGTTAATCCATTCCATTGGGGTAACTTTGCACTGTTTAACCATGACGTAGTCATTCGCTCAAAGACCGCTTTAATTGCGTCTTCACCCAACGTCTTTCGACGTTGAGTTAACGCACTCGGTGCGACAAAAGCTTTACCTGTACGGTCGACAATATCAAGTTGGTTCACTAAATCTTTCATGGATTTACTGTTATAGATAGCCATTCCAACAAGCAGCCACACCATGGATTCTAAAGTTAATTTCCTCTTTCTCATCGTGACAGTATCAGTAAGAGAATAGGCTTCGTCGATGAGTTCAATTGGAAGCAAGTCAGACAAAGTCTCAACGCTGCTAGGTTTCCAATCATTAATTATGTTTAGAGCTTGAGAAACATCCATAAAAAAATCCAAGTGCATTAAATACACTTGGATTTTGACAGCTCTGAAGGATCCTTCAACCGATCGCTTTGGCTTTAACTGATCGGCATTA
>NZ_JBFRMS010000131.1:0-926 GCF_041470505.1 Vibrio sp. 10N.261.55.C5 | reverse complement strand
ACACTGCTGCTTTCATATTGTTCAAACAGTGTTTGCCATTCTAGGTTGGTACGTCGTTTTGCCATTTCAACTCTCCTTTGGGTTGGAGAGATGATCTTATTCTTCGTGCTGGTTAATTAGAATGCGGGGTTCGTGACACGCTTACAAGTCGCGCTCATATTTTAATGACTAAATATCAAACTATTAGGCATTACTCCCCTTCCCAGAACATTGTTCTGACTGCTCATTATTAAGTATATATTTATTAAGTATATATTTACGGAAGATGGACCCTTTGTTATGTAAGCGCACCACACTCTCACATGGCGTGCTTTAATAAATAAATTCTAAGAAAGTAATGATCTTTCATCTATCTTAAGCTTGGTAAGTTTTTTCTCTTTATAAATGATAGGAGATAGTGACTATATCATTCGTTTGGTTGATTTTTAGTTCTCTAGTGCTTTCCAAATTTTCCTTGAGGGGGGTAGATAAGCTTCAAGCCATCGATTTCCCATTTAAGATCATCCTTATCTATAGTCAGATTTTCGGGCATATTGAACTCTGGGATTTTACCTAACCAATTGAGCGAAATTGAAGCACTATTCAACACTGGGGAAAATGATATTAAAAAGATGATATAGGTCGCTTTTGATGTTGCAAATTGCATAACGTCTTCCTTGAGTTATAATTCAACCCTTAAACAGTAGAACATTGCACAACAACAGTCTAGCGACTAAATTTATCCGTTATACTTTACACACAAAAAATCTAATTAATATTTTAATTTTTCAATCACTTACAGAACCTACAATGCGTGATTTTGTTGCTTAAATCGATGGAACTAAATTGAGAACCTACGATCTGAACAGCCACATCCACTACCTCTCGTAGCCCTATGCCTAAACCTCGTCACAAAACAACTGTAAACGCCCCATGAACCCACGGGG
>NZ_JBFRMS010000130.1:0-444 GCF_041470505.1 Vibrio sp. 10N.261.55.C5 | reverse complement strand
GATTCAGAAAGCAAAAAGGCTCTAGCATTTCTGCTAGAGCCTTAAATATGGCAGGGGTGGAGAGATTCGAACTCCCAACACGCGGATTTGGAATCCGCTGCTCTGCCAATTGGAGCTACACCCCTAAAACTTTCATTACTTCAGATTCGAAAAAACCTCGCACTAGGCGAGGTTATCAAATAAGTGGCGGAGTGGACGGGACTCGAACCCGCGACCCCCGGCGTGACAGGCCGGTATTCTAACCAACTGAACTACCACTCCGCAGTGGAATACTTGTCGTCGCTGACAAGTGTTCAAATTTAAAGCCTGGCGATGTCCTACTCTCACATGGGGAAGCCCCACACTACCATCGGCGCTATTGTGTTTCACTTCTGAGTTCGGCATGGAATCAGGTGGGTCCACAATGCTATGGTCGCCAAGCAAATTTTAAAATTCGGAAAACTG
>NZ_JBFRMS010000129.1:1224-1811 GCF_041470505.1 Vibrio sp. 10N.261.55.C5 | reverse complement strand
AATCCGGAAAATTAACTGATCAGGTCAATCCAATCTCTTGTACACATTTTTGTGACGCGATCTTTGCACTCAAGAAATCCATTCCAAGCGCTACAGACCTTCGAAACAATATCGTTATAATCAATGAAGTTTTGGTTTGCTAGATAGTGTTGCCTTAACCAACTCCACACTTGCTCTATAGGGTTAAGCTCTGGTGAGTATGGCGGCAATTTGATAATACTGACATTATCAAATGGGTTAGCAATATCATCGGTATGCCATCCTGCGCCATCCATTATTACCACTGAATGACGGTCTTTTTCTGTGACTTTAGATATCTGCTCTAGATGGTTTATCATGATGTCTTTGTTAACCCAAGGGACGACCATTGCCTCACCAATCCCTCTCGATGGGCACACTGAGCCAAACAAATAAGCGTATTCAAATTGCTGCTGTTTTACTACGCGAGGTCTCGTTCCACGAGTAGCCCAAAGACGTGTTGTTGTGTTCTGCTGACCAAACCTAGCTTCGTCTTGAAACCAGACATCAACACTCTCTAGCCCAATATGGCCGGGGATCTTAAGGATCGTTTCGATTTGGAATTTTTT
>NZ_JBFRMS010000129.1:0-483 GCF_041470505.1 Vibrio sp. 10N.261.55.C5 | reverse complement strand
TGTATTTGCTGTGATTGTTTAGGGTGTTTGGAACGAGAAGTTATCCAAGAAAAACCCATGTGGTCGAGGAGATAATAGATGGAATTAGGGTGGTAGTGCTTGTCAAAGTGTTTAACGATGTAGTCATGTATATCGCTTCCAACAAGGCGGCCACCAGAAGGTGATTCAGCTTCTTTTTTTATGAAGGCACTGAGTTGAGCCCGCTGCTCATCGGTGAGGTATGCAGGCCTACCAGTCCGAGGTTTTTCTTGAAGTCCTTCTAGGCCTTCTTCAAAAAAAATCCGAACCCATTTATTGACACTGGTTCGACTGACTTTGAGAGATTTTGCAATTTGTGTACGAGAGAGGCCGTCTTTAAAGTGTGCGAGCGCAAGTAAACGCATCTTCATCTGAATGGTTTTTTGCTGGCTCGCAAGCTTTTTGAAGTCAGTGTTATTAAGGCTATCCATGGCTAAATTTCACAATAATTCATCAATCTTAATT
>NZ_JBFRMS010000128.1:0-310 GCF_041470505.1 Vibrio sp. 10N.261.55.C5 | reverse complement strand
TGTTAAAGAGCAAGAGTTTTTAAAGCATTAAACTTTCAAAACCATTTTTAAATACACTCAGTTTTCTATTACTAAGAAAAGTGTGCTTAAAGATGGTGGGCTCGAACCAGTGACCCCCTGCTTGTAAGGCAGGTGCTCTCCCAACTGAGCTAATCGCCCACGATAGTTTTAATTCCTTCGTGGAGAAAGAATGGTGGAGCTATGCGGGATCGAACCGCAGACCTCCTGCGTGCAAGGCAGGCGCTCTCCCAGCTGAGCTATAGCCCCATATTTTTATTTCCTTGGGAGGAAATGGTGGGCGATACCGGGC
>NZ_JBFRMS010000127.1:0-211 GCF_041470505.1 Vibrio sp. 10N.261.55.C5 | reverse complement strand
TTCCAAATTGTTAAAGAGCTAGATATTTCAAAAGAAATAACCATTTTTAAAGATTCTTAAGGAAGAACACTTAAAGATGGTGGAGCTATGCGGGATCGAACCGCAGACCTCCTCGCTGCCAGCGAGGCGCTCTCCCAGCTGAGCTATAGCCCCATCTGGAAAAGTATTTCCTACTCTTAACTTATTAAACCATCAATCTGTGTGGGTACTC
>NZ_JBFRMS010000126.1:0-233 GCF_041470505.1 Vibrio sp. 10N.261.55.C5 | reverse complement strand
ACTGCCGTTGATGATGCGCCAGTGTCTGGCGACTTAGCGTACTCAATCGACGAAGATGGTTCGATTCGTCTAAGCCAAGAGCAGCTGCTTTCTCAAGCATCAGATGTGGAAGGCGATGACTTGACGGCCAGCAGCCTAACGGTCGACGGTGATGCGACAGTTGTAGCTAACGACGATGGCAGTTTCACCATCACACCAGATGCGAACTTTAATGGTGACATCGATATCAGCTT
>NZ_JBFRMS010000125.1:0-14380 GCF_041470505.1 Vibrio sp. 10N.261.55.C5 | reverse complement strand
CTGTTGCTGTTGCTGTTGCTTCTGAGCCTGTTCGACAATCTCTAGGTTCTTCTTGGCATAAGCATGTTCAGGGTTGCTTTCAAGAATACGTTGATACTCTTGGATCGCTTGGTCGTACTTACCTTGTTGGGCTTGAGCGTTAGCAAGGTTGTAGCGAGCATCTTCACTAGAAAGCTCTTGCAGCGTCTGCTCTGCGGCTTCGAAATCACCGGCTTTGTATTGAGCAATGCCTTTCCACTCTTGTTGGGTGAACTGTTCAGCAGCTTGTTGGAAGTCCTCGTCCTGATACAGCTGATAGCCTACTTGATCATCGGTTTTCCACGGGTTCGCAAACGCAGTATTTGGTTGGCTAAAAGAGATAACTCCAGCTAAGGCACACCAAATAACCCCTTTCCTGAATAATCCAAGTGCCGGAAGTAATAGCAAAGGCAGTAACCAGAAACCGTTGTTCACTCTGGTGTTGAGTGAGTTCTTGGTCTTGGTTACTTCCGATGTTGTTGCAACGCGGTCGAGGTAGCTCGCGATGTGTTCAACATCTGAGTTATCAAATTGAACTTCAGTGAACGTGCCACCATAGCTGCGTGTAAGCTCGCGCATGTTCTTCAAGTTGGTTCTTGCCACCACGGTTTGTCCTGAGTCGCTTTGCAGCATCGACCCCGTAGGTAACGAGATTGGCGCACCGTTTTCACTCCCTACAGCTAGAATCGACAATGTCCAATCGTTGCCAGAGAGTAGGGAGTCGATCTGCTTCTTCTCTTGGTCATCGATGTCATCAGCAATCAATACCAAATCACCTTGGTAGATCTTCGCGCGAGTCATCATATCAATCGCAAGCTTAACGGCTGATGCGGCATCACCACCTTGATAAGGCATGATATCTGGCGATAGGTTAGGCACTAGGTTTTTGATGGTGTTGATGTCTGACGTTAGCGGGCTAATGGTGTAAGCATCCCCAGCATACGCCACCATGCCTGTTAGCCCTTCCTTCCATAATGAAAGCAGATCAAGAGCCTTGTATCGCGCTTGAGTTAAGCGATTCGGCTTAATATCGGTGGCATACATTGACATCGACATGTCCATGATCACAACTCGTGCCTGCGTTTTTTCAAAGCTTGGTTGTTCGTTTTTCTCGAAGCTTGGCCCAGCTAACGCAATAACGCCGACCAGCCACCAAATACCGAAGTAAGTACTGCGATTTTTCGATGGCTTGCTTGATTCTGGCGCCAAGTAACGGGCGATGTGTGACGCGAGTAATCCTTGTTTGGACTGTGTCTTGCTCAGCCACCAAATAGCGGGCAGCACGGCAAGCGCCAAGAACCAATATGGGTAGATAAAAGTAAAGTTAGACATTGTTTCTCCTAATGGCTAACAGCATAAATGCGAAGAACATTGCCGCCGACAGTGGCCATACAAACCACTCTTGTTGCGGTCGCCAGATCTTAGTGGCGTTCGTCACGGGCTCTAACTGGTTAATGGTGTCGTAAATCGTCGCTAACTCTTTGCTGTCACGCGCTCGGAAGTACTGACCGCCGGTGCGTTTGGCAATTTCTATTAGTGTACGTTCATCCAAGTCTTGAGCAGTATTGACTTTGCGCGTCATGAAGAACTCTTTGACCATCATCTCGCCTGCACCGACACCCACGGTGTAAATCGTTGCGTCGTATTTCTTTGCAATATCCGCCGCTTCTAATGGGTCTAATACCCCGGCGGTATTACTGCCGTCGCTGAGTAGAATCATTACACGTTGGGGCGCATCGCTATCGACAAAGGTTTTGGTGGCAAGACCAATACCATCACCAATCGCTGTTTGAGTACCAATCAGCTTTAACACCGCTTGATTGAGCTGTTGTGAAAGCGTATCTCTATCTAGCGTAAGCGGGGTCTGCAAGTAGGCGTGATCAGCAAATAACACCAGTCCAACTCGGTCGCCTTTTCGTCGCTCAATAAAGTCACTCAATACGCGTTTCACCGCCGACAAGCGGTCGATGTATTCGCCATTGAACTGCATGTCTTCTTGGCTCATCGAATAGGAGAGGTCGACAACTAACATTAAATCACGATGCTTCGGCTGAAACTCCACCGGTTCGCCATACCATACAGGGCGTGCGCTCGCCGTAACCAGCAGAAGCCAGATAATCACGGACAACGCCTTTGGTAAGCGACTGCTCGGTGTTTTGGTATTGCTGTCTTCTGGCAGAAATGGAAGCCTTAGGGCATTGCTCGATTCTGACTTTGGTGAGAACAAGTAAACGAGCAACGGCAGTGGCGCGATGAAGAACATCCACCACCAAACGAACTCGATGTTTAGCAAGTCCCTGCTTAGAAACATAGTGCTTAGAAAATCACTCATAACGACCTCGCTTTGGAGGAAGTGCTTTGCGAAGCCAAGTTTCGCAATCATTAACCAATTGCTGTTGAGCCTTTTTCTGTTCGTCGTTCATTAGGGCTACATCTTGATAGAGCGCTTGTTGCCACTGGGATTGTTTTGCTACAAATAACGGCTTCGCCAATTGCGCATCTAAGAACTTCAACCAATCATCACCAGACAAACCTGCAATTTTTTCACGAGGGAAATAGCTCAGTGCTGCTTGACGAAGGATGCGTTGTGCTTTGCTCGGAGACAAGCCATCTTGGGACTGACTATTACTAAAGTAAGACAGCGCTTCTTGTTTCGCCTGTTGATTGTTTTTTCTACGTTTTAGAATGAAAAACACCAAGGCAATCAGGAAAATGGCTGTGATAATGACTGCCCACCAACCCCACGCCAAAGGCCACCAAGTCGGGGCGTCTGGCGCAATCACCGGACTTAAATCTAAGGGCTGTTTCATGACTGAGCTCCTGATATCTGGCTCATGAGTGACTGCGCACTCGACAGCGAGCTATAAGGTATCGCGAGAGATAACCCCATCTGTTGCAGCTGCTGTTTCTTAAGCGAAAAAGCATGGTTAAGCTTTTGCTTTTCTTTATTAGAAGAGAAATTAAACCATTGAGTTTTGCTGCCATCGGTGACCTGTTTAGAGCCTTTATAGGTGGTTTCACCTTGCTCTAGCGGGTCGTAGAAATGCACCAGACGTACTCTGTTGTGTCGGCGAATTTGACTGATAAGTGAGTAGTCACTTTCTTGGTAACGCACAAAGTCACTGAGCATAATAATATCGCTTCCTTTAGGGCAAAGCTGGTGCAGAGATTTCAGTCCATGCTCTAAGGTCGTGTCATTATGATTGTCGTGATTAGTCAGCGCTGCATTATTGATTTCTATGACTTTTTGCAAAATACGCAGTGGAGCATGGTTGCTTGCACTTGGCTTAATCTCAATGACCTCTTTGCCAGTATCGATCACCGCGCCAATTCGATCTTTTTGAGCCACAGTAAGCCAGCACAGTTGGCTAGCAAAGTGTGCAAGTTGAACCGATTTCAGCAACAAGGTTGAGCCGAAAATCATACTGCTTGATAGATCCAAGAATAAAATGACAGGCTGTTCTCGTTCTTCAGAGAAAAGTTTGGTATGCGCTTTGCCCGTTCTGGCTGTTACACGCCAATCAATGCTGCGAATGTCATCTCCCGCTTGATATTGACGAACTTCAGAGAAATTCATCCCGCGACCTTTACGGTTGCTCTCGTGTTGGCCGTTAAGCTGTGACCAAAGGCTCTTGGCGGGAGGCAACCAGCGAACAGACTGCGCTTTGTATTGCAGAAGTTCGTCCAGGTTTAACGTGACACCGTCACTATGGTTGGGTAGTTGATTATTCATGCGCGTATCCCTATGCGCTGCCAACCAATGAAATAAGGTGTGCGATCACTTGGTTTGCGGTGACACCTTCAGCTTGTGCGTGGTAGCTGCGCAGTAGACGGTGGCGTAACACAGGGAATGCCATCGCTTGAACGTCTTGTGGCGTGACGTAATCTCGTCCTGCAAGCCAAGCGTGAGCGCGGGCACAACGGTCTAACGCAATGGTTGCACGCGGGCTGACACCCATGTCTAACCATTGATCAAGTTGGTCACTGTATTGCTTAGGTTGGCGAGTCGCCATAACCAGTCTGATGATGTACTGCTCAATGGTGTCTGCCATGTGAATGTTGAGCACTTCTTGGCGCGCTTCAAAGATCGTTTGCTGAGATATCTGTTGTGGCTGAGCTGATTCGTTACCTTGAGCCTCACCACGGTTGAGTCGTAAGATCTCAAGCTCGCTTTCCACATCTGGGTATTCAACCTCTAGGTGAAGCAAGAATCGGTCTAACTGAGCTTCCGGTAGCGGGTAAGTCCCTTCTTGTTCAATTGGGTTCTGTGTTGCCATTACCAAGAACAACTCAGGCAGCGCATAGGTTTTTCGACCGGCAGTTACTTGTTTCTCTGCCATCGCTTCCAGCATTGCCGCTTGAACTTTCGCCGGAGCTCGGTTGATCTCATCCGCTAGAATCAGCGAGTTGAAAATCGGGCCTGATTGGAAAGTGAACTCCCCAGTCTCAGGACGGAAGATGTCGGTACCCGTCAAATCAGCAGGTAACAGATCGGGAGTGAATTGAATGCGGTGGAAGTGACCCTCAACACAATCAGCCAATGATTTTACTGCGCGAGTTTTTGCTAAGCCGGGAGGTCCTTCAACGAGGATATGACCATCCGCTAAAAGGGCGATCATCAGTTGCTTAACGAGCTCTTTTTGACCAATGATTTGAGACTCTAGATAGTTTTGAAGGACTTCGAAATTTGTTTTGTGCATTTTGGACTCTCTGGGTATCCATTTGATTTTTATTTTGAGTATTGGTCACTGATTTCGAGGAAAAAGTTCCAGTACATTTGCGTAATTTATTTTTTCAAAATTGGAAATATTTACAAGTGGTTAGCTAAAAAAATCGTTAGGTTGTGATTATTACTATATCAATTGGTTTTTATATACAAAAGCTCGGCGGTGGGGAGTGGTTTGAGTTCGGTTGGGTCTCAGGGGGTGAGAACTAAAATTGACTCTCGACAATGCGGTATTTGCTTAGTTAATTCATGCTCAAGGTGAATATTTCTAATTGTTACATCATATTTGCAGTTTTTTGAGAAGAAAGTCTCTAGTTTTATTGGTTGTGGCCGATACATCACTCAGATTGTGCATTGCTTGTTGGAGTGCACTAAAAAAGTCCTGTTCAGGGTATACCAATAACGAGCGATTCTTTTTAAAGGTCCAAATATGTTTAAAACTAACTCTCTGAGTATCAAGCAAAAAGTTGTACTTGGAATTACCTTTGCGGTTCTTGCATCGACAGTGATTGTCGGCGCAATGGCACAACAACAAGCAAGAGATGTATTAAGTCATCGATTGATCGATATTGAACTTCCAGGAATGCTAGAGCGAATCAATGGTGAAATTGACCGAGAAGTCTCTCAGCTATTACTAGCGGCGGAGCAAATTGCTTCAAATGAATTTATTTCTGATGCTATCGAATCGACCGATCGCGATCCCGCACTAGAAAATAAACTGGTGAAACAGCTGAACAATGTTCGTAACCAGTATCAGTTGAACGATGCCTCAGTGGCGAACCGTCAAACTGCTTACTACTGGAACCAAAATGGCTTCCTACGTCAGTTAAACCAACAGCAAGATGGTTGGTTCTTTGGCTTTACGCAATCTGGACAGCCGACCATGGTGAGCATGTTCCAAGAAGCCAATGGCGAAGTGAAGATGTTTGCTAACTACCAACAGCCTTCTGGTTTGGCTATGTCTGGTCTATCAAAGTCGATGGATGACATGGTTAACCTGCTGAACGGTTTCAAGATTGAAAATACCGGTTTTGTCTTCTTAACCGATAGCCAAGGTGATGTTCAAATTCATCGCGAGCGTTCTCGCAGTGACTCTTCACTTCAACAACTTTACGGTCCTCAAGCAAGCCAACTACTGAACAAGTCGGGCTTCAACCTGATTACTACAGAAAGCCAAGGCCAAGAGCTGTTCGTGGCGAGCTTGTATGTGTCTTCAATGGACTGGTTTGTTATTGGTGTCGTTCCGACTGGTGAAGTGTTTGCTGAGCTTGATGCGACTGCGCAGAAGATGCTGATCATGACTGCGGTTGTGGCGTTAGTCTTTATCCTAATGGGCGTAGTTCTGGCGAACAGCATTACTCAACCGATCAAGCTTTTGGCTAAGCGTTTCGGCGACTTAGGTGAAGGCGACGGTGACCTTGCACAGCGTATCGAAGTGAAAGGCAACGATGAAATTGCACAGCTTTCAAAAGGCTTCAACGGATTCATTGAAAAGATTCACGAGTCGATGAAAGAGGTGTGTTCGACAAGCCAAGCGCTTCAAGTGGCGGCAGAGAGTGTTTCTAGCAAAGCCCACATCACCCACGACAACAGCCAAGAACAGCGCGACCAAACGCTTCAAGTGGTGGCTGCAATTAACCAAATGGGTATGACCATCAGCGAGATTGCATCGAACGCGGCAACCGCAGCAGAAACGGCAACTCAAGCTTCAGGCAATACGGAAGTAGGCCGCTCTGTGGTGAACAAAGCAAAAGACGCGATCAGCCGTTTGGCGCAAGATATTGAAAGCACAGGTCAGGTAGTAGAGCAACTGGCTTCTACAACTCAAGACATCGGTTCTATTCTGGGTGTTATTCGTGATATTTCAGAGCAAACTAACTTACTCGCATTAAACGCTGCAATTGAAGCCGCCCGTGCTGGTGAGCAAGGTCGTGGTTTTGCGGTTGTAGCGGATGAAGTACGTAACCTAGCAAGCCGTACCGCAGATTCAACGGAAGAGATTCAAAAGATGATCAACCAACTGCAAAGCGATGCTAAAGATGCGGTAACGGCAATGAGTGCGGGTAAGGTGATTACCCTTGAAGGTGTATCGGCTTCGGATGAAGCGGTAGACGTGCTGAGTGGCATTTCAGACCGTATCGTTGATATCACAGACCGTAACACTCAAGTGGCAACGGCAACGGAAGAGCAATCAACCGTAGTTCACACCATCAACCAGAACATTGAAGAGATTAACGCAATCAACGAAGTGACAACGGGCACGGCTGAGCAACTTGCTGAAGCGAGCCAAGAGCTTCGTGATCTATCGTCTCGTCTAGATAAGATGGTTGGTTCATTTAAGCTTTAATTCTTTCAAGCTGTAACATGACTTAGAAAGGGATATAGACGAAGAGCTGCGGTCATTTCATCGTTAATCCGGCTCTTTTTATTAGTACGCTAATTTGCCTCTAACTGCCTTTAGCTTGATCTGGTTTCGGGCTTTGCTTTTAATCACCCTAGCATCATAGGGCGTAAATGAGTAAAATCTCGTTAGGTTTAATATTTAGGTAAGTATCATGAGCGATTTTGAAAAAGAACTAGAGCAGATGACTCAAGAGATGGGCGATGAGCCTGAGGTGAAACTGCCATCACTTGAAGAGCAAAAAGCAATTGTTGCTGAGTTCAAGCGACTAGAGGCGGAAGGCAAACTGACTCCTGAAGTGTTAGAGAAGCATTTTGGCCAGTTCAACAAACAGAATGATACGCCAATTCACTAAGTTGATTTAGACAGGTTTCATGTCTGAAAGAAGTGATATTAGCGGTTGGGTTCATAGCCTAACTAACAGATAAAGGTCTAGCGCTTGCTAGACCTTTTTTATTGCCGCTAGCGAAAGACCGAGTGGCTGACTCATGAACTATTCAATGTAAGTGAAACTCGTATCCAACACATAAAAATATCCAGCACATAAAAAAATCCCCCTTACTGAGTAAGAGGGATTCGATATGGGCAAGTTATATCCTAAAAGGCTAAGCGATTAGTCTGTGCCGTATTCTTTGTACAAACGACGACATGCGCGGCCATCGCTGTGGAACAGGTGACAACGGTGCGCTGGAATACCAATCGCCAACTTGTCACCTGATTCGATTTTCAACGTGTCTGGCTGGCGATAGATAACATCAGCATCGGCACTTTCAAGGTTTAGGTAAACCTGAGTTTCGTTACCTAGTTTCTCTACCATCATCACGTCAGCTTCAATCGTCGCGTCACCTGATTCAGCAGACATCAAGTGTTCAGGGCGAATACCCAGAGACATACGATCGCCAGCATTGACAGTCGTACCATCAACAGGGATCCAGAAAGTCATGCCATTAGAAAGTTGTACCAATACGCGTTCTGCTTC
Organism: Vibrio sp. 10N.261.55.C5; assembly: GCF_041470505.1. Taxonomy (NCBI): domain Bacteria; kingdom Pseudomonadati; phylum Pseudomonadota; class Gammaproteobacteria; order Vibrionales; family Vibrionaceae; genus Vibrio; species Vibrio sp. 10N.261.55.C5. The sequence continues at coordinate 6,256 of NZ_JBFRMS010000125.1, read as the reverse complement.
AGCTTGTTCAATGTGTACCGACATGAAGTTCATCTTCGGTGAGCCAATAAAGCCAGCAACGAAACGGTTTTGAGGGTAGTGGTAAAGGTCAAGCGGCTTACCGACTTGAGATACATAACCACCATCCAGAACAACGATCTTATCCGCCATTGTCATCGCTTCCACTTGGTCGTGGGTAACGTAGATCATGGTACAACCCAGTTGACGCTGTAGCTTGGTGATTTGCGAACGCATTTGAACACGTAGCGCGGCATCTAGGTTTGATAAAGGCTCATCAAGTAGGAATACGTTTGGTTGAGAAACCAGAGTACGACCAATCGCAACACGTTGACGTTGACCACCAGACAATGCTTTAGGTTGACGCTCAAGAAGGTGACCAAGCTGAAGGATTTCTGCAGCATGTTCAACGCGTTTGTCGATTTCAGCTTTATTTGCGTTTGCTAGCTTAAGACCGAAAGACATGTTGTCGTATAGGTTAAGGTGAGGGTAAAGCGCGTACGATTGGAATACCATACCTACGCCACGCTTTGACGGTTCAACGTCATTCATGCGTTTGTCGCCAATGTACAAATCACCAGACGTAATGTCTTCTAGACCTGCGATACAACGTAATAGCGTCGATTTACCACAACCTGATGGTCCAACGAATACTACGAATTCACCTTCGTTGATGTCTAAGGTTACGTCCTTAGAAATCTGTACATCACCATATGATTTATAAACGTTTTTTAACGTGACACTCGCCATCTAGCTTGTCCTCGATCGATCAAATTTTAAGTTTTACTGCTTATCATTATAAGAAATTTTTGGGTCAGCAGTAACTGTAGGAATTGGTAAGTATTGAGTGAGTAAGAAAAAAGTGGGTGAGACTTGGCTTCTTTAACCAAGCCCACCCGTCATAGCCAAACTGATGCCCATTTCCCCCACATCCAGCTAAACCTCCCCCGTGATTCAATCACAGATTTAGCTCGATGCTAATATAAGACACCAGCGGGCAGTGAAGCCAACTAAATGAATAATGCGTCAACGCATAACACTTGCCGGTAAAGGGTTCTTACTATCCACTCTTGGATGAATGCAGTTTCGGTGAATTGGCGTAAGGGTACATCCTCCTAATGGAAAATTAACTAGGGGGAGTAGGAGGGGAGGAGTAGATAAATGGGGTTATTAATAATTGGCGATCCAGTTCAAATAAATCCACCGCGTAACGGTGATGTTGATCACGATGAGTATACGTTTTGTGATTGCAGTCTCTAATCTGACCGGATGGCGATCACGAATTTAAGCCATAATAGCTAGGGCGTAGTGGCTAGGATGATGAGCTAGGGTCTGTTTTCTCAGATCATAACCTCCGAAAACTGGCTCGTCTTGGTAGATGTGCCCTACGTATAAATATAAAAAGGATATTCACATGAAAAACGCTCTAAGCGCTGTAGCTCTAGGTACAATAGTTGCTCTGGGTTCTTTTGGTGCAAATGCTGCTATCGAAGAAGGACAACTAACAATCTGGGTAGGTGGTGACAAAGCTTATGAAGGCATGGCTGAAGTAGGTAAACGCTTCGAAGAAGATACTGGTGTTAAAGTAACCGTCGCTTTCCCTGACAAGCTAGAAGAGAAATTCCCTCAAGTAGCAGCAGCTGGCGATGGCCCAGACATGATCTTCTACGCACATGACCGTTTTGGCGGCTATGCAGAAGCGGGACTTCTTGTTGATATCAAACCTTCTAAAGAAACTAAAGAAGGTATCGTAGACTTCGCATGGGACGCTGTTTCATACGAAGGTAAAACAATCGCATACCCTGTTGCTGTTGAGTCAGTTTCGCTAATTTATAACAAAGCGCTTGTTCCTAACCCACCTAAGTCTTGGGAAGAAATCCCAGCACTTGATGCTGAACTTAAAAAAGACGGCAAGAAAGCGATCATGTGGCCTCTACGTGGCGGCGCTTACTTCACATGGCCTCTACTTGCAGCTGATGGCGGTTACGCATTCAAACAGACTGCAGAAGGTTACGACATTAAAGATGCGGGCGTAGCGACTGATGGTGTTCAGAAGTCTCTAGGTTTCATCGAGAAGATGGTACAAGACAAGGTTATCTCTGCAGACATGGATTACTCAGTTGCTGAGTCTGAATTTGTTGCGGGTAACGTTGCAATGACAATCAACGGCCCTTGGGGTTGGGAAAACATCAAGAAAGCTGGCGTAGATTACGGCGTAACAACACTACCTAAGTTCAACGGTAAAGCGTCTAAACCTTTCGTTGGTGTATGGGCGGGTGGTATCAGCACTGCGTCTCCAAACCGCGATCTAGCTGTTGAGTTCATGGAAAACTACCTACTAACAGATGAAGGTATGAAGAGCCTGAACGACGACAAGCCACTAGGCGCTGTTGCTCTTAACTCTTTCCAACGTCAACTAGACAGCGATACTCGTATTGCAGCAACAATGGACAACGCGATGAACGGTGAAATCATGCCTAACATCCCTCAGTTCACAACATTCTGGTACAGCATGGAAGAAGCGATCGGCAACGTAGTTGACGGCCGTCAATCAGTAGACCAAGCACTAAAAGCTGCTGAAGGTCGTATGGTTAAGTAACACCCAGGCACTACCTTTTAAGGAGAGGGTAACCTCTCCTTACTTTTCTATTTTTTATCTATATCGCTAGCAGGTTCCTCTATGCAGTCAGTTCAAGGTACAGATGCTATCCCAGCACCATCAAGCCTTCCAGGCAGTAAAAGCGTCTTCATTAAATGGGGGTTGCTTGGTAGCGTTGGCTTAATAAACGGCTACGCTACAATTCTAATGTATTCTCGCGGTGAGCTAGCTTTTGCGCTGCTTACAGTGATCTTAACGGCTTTGGCACTTTACATTTTTGGTAGTAAAAAAACTTACGCCCACCGTTATATTTACCCAGGTATTGCCGGAATGATCTTGTTCATTCTTTTCCCATTGGCATACACCGTAGGGCTTGCGTTTACTAACTACAGCGCGAAAAACCAACTTTCTCTAGAGCGCACTCAAACCGTTCTTTTAGACCGTTCTTTCCAAAGCGGTGAGAGCTACCCATTTACTTTGTACAAGACAGATGACGGTCACCAGATCGTTGTAAAAGATGGCGATCAACTGTTAGCGACTGACGTATTTTCTCTAGACAATATGACAGAAACAGAGATGGACCTATCTGTTATTGAGTCTGCGCAAGGTGAAAAAGAGAAGATCAAAGCGATCATTCAAAACCGAGCAGCAATCAGTGGTGTTGATTTCAATCTACCTGACGGTGGTGACATCCGCATGAGTGGCTTACGTAAGTTTGCTTCTGTTGCTCCGCTTTACACGCTACAAGACGATGAAGAAACGTTAATCAACAATGAAACGGGTGAAGTTCTCAAGCCAAATATGGATGTGGGTTTCTACCAGCCTGTTGATGCAGATGGTGAGTTTACGGGTAATACCATCTCTCCAGGTTTCGTGGTTAGCATTGGTACGCATAACTTTGAGCGTGTATGGAAAGATGACGGCATTAAAGAACCGTTTATCAGCATCTTTATTTGGACGGTTATCTTCTCGGTATGTACCGTAGCGTTCACGCTAGTTATCGGCCTTGTATTGGCTAACATCGTGCAATGGGAAGAGTTGAAAGGTCGTTCTATTTATCGTGTTCTACTGATTCTGCCTTACGCCGTACCCGCGTTTATCTCGATTCTTATCTTTAAGGGTCTATTCAACCAAAGCTTTGGTGAGATCAACATGGTGCTCGAGAATATCTTCGGCTTAAGCCCGAACTGGTTCTCAGACCCTATCTTAGCGAAAACCATGGTGTTGATGGTTAACACATGGCTAGGTTTCCCTTACATGATGATTCTATGTATGGGTCTGCTTAAAGCGATTCCTGATGATTTATACGAAGCGTCAGCAATCGATGGTGCGAACTTCCTTGATAACTTCAAGCGCATTACGTTCCCATTGATGATTAAACCGCTTACACCGCTATTGATTGCAGCGTTTGCCTTTAACTTCAACAACTTCGTAATGATTCAACTATTGACGAACGGTGGCCCGAACATGATTGGTACTTCTGAGCCAGCGGGTTACACAGACTTGCTTGTAAGCTACACGTACCGAATTGCATTCGAAGGCGGCGGCGGTCAAGACTTCGGTCTAGCAAGTGCTATCGCAACGCTTATCTTCCTATTGGTTGGTGCACTAGCGTTACTAAACCTTCGTTTCACTAAACTGTCTCAAGATTAAGGAGCACGACAATGGCTATGGTACAAGGTAAAGGCCTTAAATACCGAGTGTGGGCAACGCATGCAGTGTTGTGGTGCTTCTTGGCAATGATTATCTTCCCACTACTGATGATCATCGCGATCTCGTTCCGTGAAGGTAACTTCGCAACCGGTAGTTTGATTCCAGATAACCCATCATTGGAACACTGGAAGTTAGCATTGGGTATGTCAGTAACGAACGCAGATGGCTCGGTAACGTCACCTCCGTTCCCTGTGCTAACTTGGTTATGGAACTCAGTGAAGGTTGCAGGTATCACATCGATTCTGATTGTGACACTGTCTACGACATCGGCTTACGCGTTTGCTCGTATGCGCTTTAAAGGTAAGAACACAATCCTGAAAGCGATGATGATTTTCCAAATGTTCCCAGCAGTATTGGCTCTAGTAGCAATCTACGCGCTGTTTGACAAACTTGGTCAATACATTCCGTTCTTAGGCTTGAACACACACGGTGGTCTAATCTTCTCTTACCTAGGTGGTATTGCACTGCACGTATGGACGATTAAGGGTTACTTTGAGACGATTGATAACTCTCTGGAAGAGGCTGCAGCCCTTGATGGTGCAACGCCTTGGCAAGCATTCAGACTGGTTCTACTACCGCTGTCTGTGCCAATCCTAGCGGTTGTGTTTATCTTATCTTTCATCGCGACAGTGGGTGAGGTGCCAGTAGCGTCTATCCTACTTACAGATGTGAACTCTTACACGCTAGCAGTAGGTATGCAGCAGTACCTATACCCTCAGAACTACCTATGGGGTGACTTTGCGGCAGCGGCTGTACTATCAGCACTTCCGATTACTATCGTGTTCTTACTTGCTCAACGTTGGTTAGTTGGTGGTTTGACGGCAGGTGGTGTAAAAGGATAAGCTGTACTCTATAAGAAAGAAAAAGAGCGACCGTTAGGTCGCTCTATATTGGCATTTTTATTACATCATTTGGTTTGGCCGCCGATCAGTAATAAAAATAACCCTCAGGTTACGCATAGCTGGCTACTAATCAGGTTCCTTACGCTATTAATGATTAGTGGTTTTTGTAACTCTAACCCAGGTATTTACTTGGGTTTTTTTATGCCTGCTACTTTTTGTTTTTTGTGTCAGCGTTACTCGTTAACTATCGCTCTCATATCTACTTTAAAACCCAAAGTTTCGAGTTACTTCTCTCCTAAATACCGACCACTTCATTTTGGTTACTTGTAGAAATGAACTAGTCTCACAAATCAGACACTCAGTATAAGTGGCTGTTGTACTATTGATATGTTGTGAATATTCCAATGCGTGATACTTCAATGATTTGTATGCAACAAAACCTGAAATTGCACTGAAAATGTATGGGTAAGCGAGAGGTAGTTACAGAATATTCAAGTGATATTCATGAGGGTTATGGAGGTAGGTTTATTTATGCTTCTGGTTTTTGGTGGGACTTAGAAGTTAGAACTCTTTACTAGAAGGAGCACAACCTAAGTGTTGCAACAACACATAGATACTTTCTTGATCGAGTGCCACGCGACGAAATAGATCGGCAAATGTCGGATCTCCACCGAAACACGTTTGGATATAGTGGTTGATTTCATTGCTGTCGTAGCCTTCGACGTACAAAGTTCTAACCCATTGGTACTCAACAGCCTTTAAATTGTTCAGTGTAGACTCGCTAAGAGTGGGGCGTATGACGCTCAAGAGTGGCTCCAAGAAATTCAAATGCATCTATTATGATTGGCGGTATTTAATCAGAGCAAAATGACGACTTTATTACAGTCAAAATAAATCAGTGAACAAGTGCCGATTCATTTCAACCTTTGGCTGGGTATCACGCTCTTATCGTCTGTATTGGGTGTGCAGCTGCATATTTCGGAGCATTCCGATCAGTCATTTCGGGATTATCCGATCACCCATTTCGGTTTAAACCGATCACTGATTCCGCGATTATCCGATCACTTTTAGCCTAACTCCGAAATCGGTGATCGGAATAGCGAAA
>NZ_JBFRMS010000124.1:0-309 GCF_041470505.1 Vibrio sp. 10N.261.55.C5 | reverse complement strand
CTGTGCCTTTATCAGACACGTTACCCGCCGCATCGGTAATGGTCGCTTCGACTGTTAACGTCGCGCCTTCCGCCGGTGCATCGACTGTCGTCAACACTTCGCCTGCTGTGATGTGAGCCGCTGTCAGTTCGATCTCTGTGCCGTTCACCGTCAAGGTATCGCCTTCAACCGCACCTGTGTCGGTTAGAGAGATGGTCACGTTCACGTCACCATCCAGCTCCGCCGCGCTGATCAGGCCGTCGTCGTTCGCATCTTCTGTGATTTCAACGCCTGGCGCACCCGCCGCTGTGGTATCCAGTTTCGCACTGT
>NZ_JBFRMS010000123.1:0-261 GCF_041470505.1 Vibrio sp. 10N.261.55.C5 | reverse complement strand
AAGAGACGATATTGGGTCTGTAGCTCAGCTGGTTAGAGCGCTCGCCTGATAAGCGGGAGGTCGGTGGTTCAAGTCCACTCAGACCCACCAATATCGACCTAGATGGGGCTATAGCTCAGCTGGGAGAGCGCCTGCCTTGCACGCAGGAGGTCTGCGGTTCGATCCCGCATAGCTCCACCATCTTTAAGCGTTCTTGTTCGACAAAAAGTCTTACGAGAGTCTTTAAAAATGGTTCAATTTATTGAATCAAGCTCTTTAACA
>NZ_JBFRMS010000122.1:0-315 GCF_041470505.1 Vibrio sp. 10N.261.55.C5 | reverse complement strand
TGTTAAAGAGCTTGATTCAAACTAATGAACCATTTTTAAATATTTTCAGATAAAAACACTTAAAGATGGTGGAGCTATGCGGGATCGAACCGCAGACCTCCTGCGTGCAAGGCAGGCGCTCTCCCAGCTGAGCTATAGCCCCATCTTTGTATCTAGTCGATATTGGTGGGTCTGAGTGGACTCGAACCACCGACCTCCCGCTTATCAGGCGAGCGCTCTAACCAGCTGAGCTACAGACCCAATATCGTCTCTTTTACTTTCTAAACCTAATCAATCTGTGTGGACACTCATCGTAAATATCTTCGTATAAGGAGG
>NZ_JBFRMS010000121.1:0-9068 GCF_041470505.1 Vibrio sp. 10N.261.55.C5 | reverse complement strand
CGGCGCACCAACAAAAAAGCGCACGATCTCTCGTGCGCTTTTCTTTTTAATTTCAGTTCATGCAGCTACTTCAAAACATCTTTTAGCGCTTTTAGGCACAACGCGACATTCGCTTTACGAGCACCGTAACCCATTAGGCCGATACGCCATGCCTTACCAGCCAAAGAGCCAAGCCCAGCACCGATTTCAAGATTATATTCTTCTAAAAGCTGCGTTCTGATCTTAGCCTCATCAATTCCTTCTGGGAAATAAAGTGCATTAAGCTGCGGCAGGCGGCTCTCTTCATCAACCACAAACTTTAACCCTAGAGATTCTACGCCTTCTTTAAGCTCTTGGTGCATCGCATGATGACGAGACCACGCATTATCTAAGCCTTCATTTTTCAACAAAACCAGCGACTCATGCAGAGCATAAAGGCTGTTCACGGGTGCGGTATGGTGGTAGCTACGCTTACCTTCTCCACTCCAGTAACCTAATACTAAACTTTGATCCAAAAACCAGCTTTGCACTGGTGCTTTACGGGCTTTCATTTTATCAACCGCACGCTGAGAGAAAGTCACTGGAGATAGCCCTGGCACACAAGACAGACACTTTTGGCTGCCAGAATAAACCGCATCAAGCTGCCACTCATCAACCAGCAATGGCACACCACCTAATGATGTCACTGCATCAACAATCGTTAACGCATCAAACTGACGAGCGACAGCAGAGATAGCTTGAGCATCAGATAACGCTCCGGTTGATGTCTCTGCATGCACAAATGCAACAGCAACGGCATCGGGGTTTTCTGCCAATGCTTGTTCTACCTTTTCAACTGAAACGGGCTTGCCCCATTCGTCATCAACAAGGATGGCTTCGCCACCACAACGCACCACGTTTTCTCGCATACGCTCACCGAAGACACCGTTACGACAAACAATCACCTTTTCACCAGGCTCAATCAAGTTAACAAAACAGGTCTCCATACCCGCACTGCCCGGTGCAGAAACGGCAATCGTAAATTCGTTTTCAGTCTGAAAAGCGTATTTAAGAAGCTGTTTAAGCTCGTCCATCATCGCAATAAACAGCGGATCTAAGTGACCTATGGTTGGACGGCTCAAAGCCTGTAACACTTGAGGTGAGATATCTGAAGGACCAGGTCCCATTAACGTTCGGTGTGGTGGATAAAAGCTATCGATAGCAGTAGTGAGTGGTAAATTAGACATGTACATCCCTTACGTTAATGTTGTGAACAATCCACCCTAAAGCAAATTGATTACCTCAGCAATTAGCCATAAGTATTGAGGTCAAACCACTGTCACATAATTGTTAAAATTATTTTTCAATTATCTCAAGTTACGGATTGACATTGTTACCACAAAAACGTTCAATGAAACGGCTATCTAGCAGAAGAGGAGCACTGCCCAGGCAGATGTTTTGTGGAACCGCATTTCCAATACAAAACATTTATGGGGAGCAGTGCCGAGATAATAAAAGGATGCAGGACCTTTATTATCGGTTGAGCGGGCTGAATCCCGTCAACTGTCGCCATTTCTATATGGTGAAGAGCTTCTGAGGTTACTATTCTAATAATTCCTCTCTTTTTGCTCTAAAACTCTCTTCGAAAAACATCGGACGTTGGATTACCCAACCGTAATTTTATTTTAGGAAGTCGTGGGAGATATATCGTGAGTGCATCTAATGTAGCTGGTTCTTTTAATGTCGCTAAGTTTGGTGGAACAAGTGTTGCCAACTTTGAAGCAATGAGCCGTTGTGCTGCCATTATTGAAAACAACTCAAACACGAAACTGGTCGTGAGTAGTGCATGCTCTGGTGTCACTAACTTGCTGGTTGAACTAGCACATGGTGTTCAAGACAAAGCTCGTCGTCAGGAACTAATGGCGCAATTAGCGGACATTCACAACGCAATTCTTGACCAACTCGCAGATCCAATCAGCGTCGAAAAAGAAGTTCACTCCATTCTTGATGACATTGCGAGCGCTGCCGAGGCTGCATCATTCCAAACAAGCACTAAACTGACCGATCACCTTGTCGCATGTGGCGAGTTGATGTCGACACACATCTTGGCTCAGATCATCCGTGAACGAGGCACTCCTGCTGTTCGCTTTGATATCAGAGATGTGATGCGCACTAATGATGATTTTGGTAAAGCCGAACCTCAACTAGAAGATATTGCCGCTCTAGCGAAAGAGAAACTGATTCCACTTTGCCAACAACAAGTTGTCGTTACACAAGGTTTTATCGGTGCTGATAGCGAAGGCAACACCACGACTTTAGGCCGCGGTGGCAGTGATTACTCAGCAGCATTGATTGCCGAATCTGTAAAGGCGATTGGTCTAGAAATCTGGACGGATGTTCCGGGTATTTACACCACTGACCCTCGTATTGCACCTAAAGCTTCTCCTATCCCAGAGATCAGCTTTAGTGAAGCCTCTGAGATGGCAAACTTTGGAGCGAAGATCCTCCACCCATCGACTCTCGTGCCTGCACTACGTCATCAGATTCCGGTATTTGTCGGCTCTTCAAAAGCACCAGAGTTGGGTGGAACTTGGATTCGCCAACAGGTGGAAAGCTCTCCACTATTCAGAGCCCTCGCCCTTCGCTGCAACCAAACCATGGTTACGCTGCGTAGCGCTAGTATGTTCCATGCTTACGGCTTTCTTGCGAAAGTGTTCGAGATCCTTGCTAAACATAAGATCTCTGTCGATCTGATTACTACCTCTGAGATCAGTGTGTCACTGACACTCGATCAAACTGATACATCTGGTGGTGCTCCTGAATTACCAGAAGCAGCACGTCTTGAGCTAGAAGAGCTGTGTTCTGTCGATATTGAGCACGACCTATGCCTTGTTGCACTTATTGGTAACAACATGAGTGAAAGCAAAGGCTATGCGAAGCAGGTCTTCGGCACTCTTGAAGATTTCAACCTACGCATGATTTGTTACGGAGCAAGCCCACACAACCTGTGTTTCTTGCTAGATGAATCTGTTTCTAAGTTGGCGATTCAAAAACTGCACCAAGAATTGTTTGAGTAAAAATGCGTTTATCACCAACAGATAAATAACTAAATCTCAGATACAAAAAGGGTTGCTATTAAGCAACCCTTTCTCTTTTTTACTATACGAATCAAAGCTCGTCGTAGATTCAAACTAGTTAATGTTTGGACCTAACCACTTCTCGGCTTCTAACATGTCCCAACCTTTGCGGTCAGCATAGCTATCCACTTGATCCTGTTGAATCTGTGCAATAGCAAAGTATCTAGCATCAGGGTGTGAGAAATACATACCAGACACTGAGGCACCAGGCCACATCGCGTAGCTTGTCGTTAATGACATATCGATTGCCTTTTCAACGTCCATCAGCTCCCACAACGTACCTTTCTCTGTATGCTCTGGGCAAGCAGGGTAACCTGGAGCTGGACGAATACCTTGGTATTTCTCTCGAATCAAATCGTCGTTAGACAAATTCTCATCTGGCGAGTAACCCCAAATATCCTTTCTCACTTCTTTATGCAGATATTCCGCGAACGCCTCAGCCAATCGGTCAGCAACCGCCTGAATCATAATCGCGTTGTAGTCATCGCCTTTCGCTTTGTATTCATCAGCCAGCTCTCGCTCACCAATACCACCCGTAACCGCAAAGCCACCAATCCAATCCGCTTTACCGCTTTCTTTTGGCGCAATGTAATCAGACAAACAGTAGTTAAAGCCTTTTGGTTTCTCTGTTTGTTGACGAAGATTGTGTAAAACTTTTAGAACTTCGGTACGAGATTCATCGGTATACACCTCAATATCATCACCAACACTGTTCGCTGGGAACATGGCACACATACCACGCGCTTCAAGCAGCTTCTCTTTCTCTACGCGATCCAGTAAATCATTAGCATCTTTGAATAAACGTTTTGCCTCTTCACCCACTTCTTCATGATCAAGGATTGCAGGGTATTTACCAACCAATGACCATGTCATAAAGAATGGAGTCCAATCGATGTACTGACGCAAAGTTGCCACATCAAAATCATTGAAGATGTGAACTCCCGGCTTAGCGGGTGCCGGTGGCGTATACGCATCCCAATCGATAGCAACTTTATTGGCACGAGCTATTTCAAGCGTGACAGGCTTGGTACGAGGCTTCTTACGATTGTGCTGATCTCGAACGCGATCGTAATCGATATCCAGCTTCTCAACGAAAGCGGGTTTCAATTCATCAGAAAGTAGTGAAGTACAAACACCCACTGCACGCGAGGCATTATTTACGTATACAACAGGTTCTGAATAATTCTGCTCAATCTTAACTGCTGTGTGAGCTTTAGATGTGGTTGCGCCGCCAATCAAAAGAGGCAGCTTGAAACCCTGTCTCTCCATTTCTTTAGCAACATGTACCATTTCATCAAGAGACGGTGTAATCAGCCCAGACAGGCCAATAATGTCGACATTCTCTTCTTTCGCTACCTTGAGAATCTTCTCGCAAGAAACCATCACACCTAAGTCGATAATTTCGTAGTTATTACACTGTAAAACCACACCAACGATATTTTTACCGATATCGTGAACGTCACCTTTAACGGTCGCTAACAAAATCTTACCGTTAGTTGCGCCCACTTCTTTGGATGCATTAATGAATGGTTCTAAATGGGCAACCGCCTGTTTCATCACACGCGCAGACTTTACAACCTGTGGTAAGAACATCTTACCTTCACCAAACAGGTCACCAACAACGTTCATTCCGTCCATTAGAGGACCTTCAATCACTTCAATAGGACGAGAGGCATTAACACGAGCTTCTTCGGTATCTTCAACAATAAAGTCGGTGATACCTTTTACCAAAGAGTGCTCCAAACGCTTCTCTACAGGCCAAGTTCGCCACTCTAATGCAGATTTATCTTCAACCTTACCAACAGCACGCTCTAGGTATTCGGTCGCCATATCCAGCAATCTTTCAGTCGAATCATCACGACGGTTTAGTACCACATCTTCAACAGCATCACGCAGATCTTCTGGAACATTATCGTAAATTTCCAACTGACCAGCGTTTACAATGCCCATATCCATACCGTTTTTAAAACAGTGATATAGGAATACCGCGTGAATAGCCTCACGGACGTAGTTATTACCACGGAATGAGAATGAAACATTCGACACACCGCCAGAGATCATCGCATGCGGGAGATCGCGTTTGATGTCTCCTACTGCTTCAATGAAATCAACCGCATAGTTATTATGCTCATCGATACCAGTAGCCACTGCGAAAATATTCGGGTCAAAAATAATATCTTCTGGTGGGAAACCGACTTCATCAACAAGAATGTTGTAGGCATTGGTACAGATTTCGACTTTACGCTCTCGAGTATCAGCCTGCCCGACTTCATCAAACGCCATCACGATGACAGCAGCACCATAACGACGAACTAATTTGGCTTGCTCAACAAACTTCTCTTTGCCTTCTTTTAGAGAGATTGAGTTAACGATGCCTTTGCCTTGAATACACTTTAGGCCAGCTTCGATAACTTCCCACTTAGAAGAATCGACCATAACAGGTACTTTCGAGATTTCAGGTTCTGAAGCACATAGATTCAGGAATTTAACCATACACGCCTCGGCGTCTAGCATCCCTTCATCCATGTTGATATCGATAATTTGAGCACCATTCTCGACTTGCTCTCGAGCAACACTCAAGGCTTCGTCGTAAAGCTCTTCTTTAATCAGGCGCTTAAAGCGAGCTGAGCCCGTCACATTGGTACGCTCACCCACATTCACGAATAAAGATTCTTTAGCAATCGTCAGAGGCTCTAGCCCCGAAAGGCGACAAGAAACCGGTAAGTCTGGCAATTGACGCGGCGTTACACCTTCAACAGCCTCAGCCATTTGGCGGATATGCTCTGGAGTAGTACCACAACAACCACCAATTAGGTTCAAGAAGCCACTTTCAGCCCACTCTTTAACATGTTCAGCCATATCCTCAGGAGAAAGGTCATACTCGCCAAATGCATTAGGCAAACCCGCATTAGGGTGAGCAGAAACATTGCACTCTGAGATACGAGACATCTCACCGACATACTCACGCAGTTCATCAGGGCCCAATGCACAGTTCAATCCAAATGAGATTGGTTTTACATGACGAAGGGCGTTGTAGAATGCTTCTGTCGTCTGTCCTGAAAGGGTACGACCTGATGCGTCAGTGATGGTACCGGAAATCATCACTGGAAGAGCAATACCCACCTCTTCAAAAACAGATTCAACGGCAAAGGCACACGCTTTCGCGTTTAACGTATCAAAGATAGTTTCAATAAGAATTAAATCTGAACCGCCCTTAATGAGCGCGCGAGTCGATTCAGAATAGGCTTCAACCAGTTCGTCAAAGCTAACATTACGGTAACCTGGATCGTTTACATCAGGCGAGATAGAACAAGTTCGGTTGGTTGGACCTAATACACCCGCGACGAAGCGAGGTTTATCTGGGGTCTTTGCAGTCCATTCATCAGCTGCTTCACGAGCAAGCTTGGCAGCAGCAAAGTTAATCTCTTCACTAAGGCTTTCCATATCATAGTCGGCCATAGCGATGGTTGTAGCGTTAAAGGTATTGGTTTCGAGGATGTCAGCCCCAGCTTCCAAGTATTCTGAATGGATATCTTTGATAAGCTTAGGCTGTGTAAGAACTAAAAGGTCATTGTTGCCCTTTAAGTCACTGTGCCAATCAGCAAAGCGTTCACCACGATAGTCTTGCTCTTCCAATTTATAATCCTGAATCATGGTGCCCATGCCACCATCAATCAGTAAAATTCGTTGCTTCAACAGAGCGTCAATCTTTTGCCTTACATTACTTCCCACGGTACAACCTCATTCCTTTAATTATCCCTCCATCCTATCACACATTAAAAAGGAGTCTAGACGTCTAAAAAAGGAAATTGATTACTGAGTCATGACAAAAAAATGTTTGCTATTTGAGCATGAGACAACGAAAATTCATATTCATACTTTGTTACATGTTGGAATCCCAATGTCGGTCTATTACACCTTATGCTTCTTGTCCGCTGCAGCCATGCTTATTGCTTTCGTGAATACAAAAATTGGTAAAATGCAGACAACCATCGCCATCACAGCAGGCTCAATGATGTTATCTCTATTGATTATCATTGCGGGACAAAACAATTGGTTCCAATTGGCTGACATCGCCTCAGAAACCGTTGCCAGTATCAATTTTGAAGATTTCCTTCTAAAAGGGATATTAGGATTCTTACTATTTGCAGGCGGTTTGGGAATCAAATTACCAAACCTAAAAGACCAGAAATGGGAAATAACAGTACTCGCGTTAGGTGCTACGCTGTTTTCAACATTCTTTATCGGTTTTGTGCTGTACGGGTTTTGCCAGTTCATCGGTATTCAATTTGATCTGATTTACTGCCTACTCTTTGGCTCGCTAATCTCTCCAACCGATCCCATCGCCGTGCTAGCAATAGTAAAGAAACTCGACGCTCCCAGAAGAATCTCTACTCAAATCGAGGGAGAATCTCTATTCAACGATGGTTTTGGCTTAGTTATCTTCGTAACCCTATTTACTATCGCATTCGGCACAGAAGCGCCAACCGTCGGTAGTGTGACCATGCTATTCGTTCAAGAGGCGATTGGCGGCATTGTCTATGGTTTTGTTTTAGGTCTTGTATTCCACTACCTAATCAGCAATACCGATGACCACTCGATGGAGTTGCTATTAACCATCGGCATCCCAACTGCTGGTTATGCGTTTGCTGAAGTTCTACATGTATCAGGACCATTAGCGATGGTGGTCTCAGGTATCATGATTGGTAACTGGACTCGCTTTATCGGATTCTCAAAAGAGAGTGAAGATCACTTAGATCATTTCTGGGAATTGATAGATGAATTCTTAAACGGCGTATTATTCCTACTAATTGGTATGTCGATGCTGTTATTCAAATTCCACCAAGAAGATTGGATCTTAATGGCTTTCGCAGTCCCTCTAGTATTGAGTGCACGTTACTTGAGTGTTTTCTTGTCTTACATCGGATTTAAACGCTTTAGAACTTACAACCCGTGGTCGATTAAGATTCTAACTTGGGGTGGTTTACGCGGTGGCTTAGCACTAGCCATGGCACTTTCAATCCCTTCAGGTATCTGGGTAATTGAAGACAAAGCAATCGATGTTAAAGAGATAATCCTTGTCATGACATACGCCGTTGTTGTGTTTTCTATTCTGGTTCAAGGCTCAACTATCACTCCTATGATAGAGAAAGCAAAACAAGCAGAGAAAGAGCTAGATTAATATCTAAATAGATCAACCAAGGCCGCCTACTTTAGGTGGCCTTTTTTATACCTAATGAAAGTCAAACTCGCCAATTCCCTCACTGAAGTTATCGTTGAAAGGTATGCGTGGAACATAGAGATTATATCGATATTTGATACCGCGAGTATTTGAGTAGTCGAAAGCCTTGTTGTGGGTATCCAGAACTCTTTAAGTAGGTTAAGTCATACAGAGAACTCGTTCTTGTGCACACTCGCTAGTCTACCCAATAACCCACTCTCAAGTTATATAAGCTTCAATCGAAAGGCTTCACCTTTCACCTGGAAACAAAAATAACGGGACTCAACGTCTCGCTAGAATAGCGTTAGTTATTAACAGGACTACGGAGCTAGATGAGTGGTGAACAGAAAGCTTTAGCTTTGAACTAAGTCATTAAATACAGCAAGGCTGCACTAAATCAGTGTTCGATAGAGATAGCTAAAGGAACACATGGTACTTCAAGTGATACTTGTAAAAATGACAGGAATAAAAAGCGCTAGCATTTCTGCCGAGACGTGCAGACTAGAGTCTTAAATATGGCAAGGCTGGAATGAGTAGGCACTCCGGAGATTCGAGCACGCAGGTGAGCTAGGAGCGCCTAGTTATCCCAACATTACTTCGTAGAAGCAGCAGATACAAAAAAGCCCCAGTATTTCTGCTGAGGCTTAGTATATGGAAAGGTTGGAGGTTTAGACTCCCAACACGCGCTGTTTTGGTAAGTAGGAGAATCCGCGGCTTTGCTAATGGCGTATATTATACCAATCCGGAAAATT
>NZ_JBFRMS010000120.1:0-412 GCF_041470505.1 Vibrio sp. 10N.261.55.C5 | reverse complement strand
CTGATATCGATGTCACCGTTGAAGTTTTCATCTGGCGTAATCGTGAAACTGCCGTCATCGTTTTGAGTAACGGTTGCATCACCGTCGACCGTTAAGCCGCTGGCTGTTAGGTCATCGCCTTCAACATCTGATGCTTGTGATAACAGTTGCTCTTGGCTTAAACGGATAGAACCGTCTTCATCGATTGAGTACGCTAGGTCGCCAGACACTGGCGCATCATCAACGGCAGTTACGCTCACGTCGATGTTTGCTGTTACCGTATCGGTTCCGTCAGAGACATAGAAGCCGAAGTTTACGTCACCATTGAAGTTTTCGTTTGGAGCGAATGTGTAAGTACCATTACCGTTATCAGTAAGGATACCGTCACCACCATCGTAGGTCACACCTTCAACAGTAAGGTTGTCACCTTCAA
>NZ_JBFRMS010000119.1:0-3131 GCF_041470505.1 Vibrio sp. 10N.261.55.C5 | reverse complement strand
GGGGTTCGTGACACGCTTACAAACAACCATCCTTGAGGTGTCAGATGATAGCGCTGACGTTCACTCTCAGAAACAGCGATATATCGAGTTAAACATTTGCTCAGAGTACAATTAGATTTCAGAAATTACAGCACACAGTCAGGGTGAAACTTACGCGATGATAAAAGCGTTGAACAAGCTTACTGGATTAGGCATGCCTGAAACTTGTCGTATTGACTAAAAAGCATGCGAAACGAGGTCGCTCTATTTCAAAATTCAATTACGCAAAAAATGCCACCAACAAATTCTTTGTTGGTGGCATTTTAAATATAACTTTTACTTTTTAATGCAAGTCATACTAAAGACCTCGGTCTGCCAGTGGTAACTTCGTGCACCAGTTTCAATATTAGTGAAGTATGCTGAATTATTGTCGCGCCAAGCCTCCCAGATCAGCTTGCTTCGACTGGGAAATGCTGTTGTCCATAAACCGCCAATACCATTCCCACGAAGATGCTGTATATCGTTGTGACCTGGTCGTTCAAAACCATTACGATTATTACAAAAATTAACAGCTTGATTCCACGTACCAGCTATAGGAACAATCCAATAATAATCGTTTCCAAAAATTAGACCGTTATCAACGGTATATCTTATGCTATCAGACGATCCATCAAGGCTTGCCGTTATTTGAGGGTTTGCCCAAGCATACGAGGAGTCATGGTTCATAGGGGTGAATACAACCCCTTTATCCACACTAACGCCACTCGCAGCATGAGAAAGGCTCCAAGCCGCACGATTTGTAACATCAACACTAGTACCATCACTCATATCCGCTACCGCTTTAAATGCTAGCCTATGATGTCTCACTGTTTCCGTGCCGTTTGGAGCGCTTACCGTCATACTTATTGCTATAGCGTTAGTCACGTTAAAGACAGCCGAGTCGCTATATGATTGGTTATACGAGTTAACGCATGATAATTTTACGTTTGCGTTCCCGATGTTATTTGAAGAAGCCAATACTTGGCCGCTTTGATCAACCGTTGCTACGTTATGATTGCTACTACTCCATGTACAACCCGGTATACCGTTACCAGTAGAAGCTGAACCATCACTATAAATTACTCTTGATGTTAGGCGATGAGATAACCCTTGTGGACGACTAACATTCGTCTCGGTAATCTCAACGCCCGTGATATATGCACTAGTCAATTTGATATTCTTCGTTAACGTCTTAGAGCCTAGTTGAAAAGTAATCGGTGATGAATTCTGAATCGTTAGGCCTGAAAATCTATTTTCATCACGATCAAAATGTGTATTATCAAAATTCCAATTAGCGCTTGGGTCTGTTGATACATCCCTAGTGCCATTAGTGTATGTAGCTGAGATCGTCAATTTGAATTTGCGCCCTAACGGATACGAGTCCGTAACTACACTAGTATTCACATCGGAAGCGGTAATACTATCGAGACTCACAAGCTGAGCTCCATTTACATTAATGGTTTGAGCTGTCGCTGATACTGAACCAGAACGCCATGTGAGCTCAATATAACCAGTAGTTGTGCTATTGGCTCTCGCTTTACAAGAGCTAGTATCACAATTAACAGTGACTAAGGAGCTGCCAGTTAACTCATTCCCTGCCGTACTATTGATCCATTTGATTGAGGTTCCCGCTTCATGTAATTGCTTTTTCGTTCCATCACTGAAGTTTATTTCACCAGTCAATGTAATTTCTGCTCCCAAAGGAACGGAGTTGCTCGATACATGCAAAGTACCACTGGTTACAACCGCATTAGTGACCTCCATTGACAATTTGTTCGAACGCAACGGATCATTAGATGCATCGTATTCTCCATGTACATCTGTCGTTCCCACTGTTTTACCAGTAAGTTGATTACCTTTAACTTCAAAGATTTCGGTACTTTGCACATAATTTGCAAGCGATTGATCGTAGGCAATCATATCACTTTCATGAGAGCCATCATTATAGTAACCCGACAAGTTTGCCGCTATAGGGTAGCCTTGCGCAACAACAAGTGAAGTAGTGCCTGTTGGGGGAGCTGCCGAAAGAGCAAGACTTGTCAGCATTCGCTTCCCTCTCAGTACACAAGCAGGAAAATAGCTCGTTAATGCTGATGTTGGATCATCCAAATTCGCTCTATCAATAGTGTAAGGTGGAAGTGAGATATCCATTAACTTATAGACACTAGAGCTTAAGTCTTCTTTAACCAGATAAGTCGTTGCATTAGGCCATTTAGATGAAGTCGTCCAACCTCGATCAACCAAAGATTTTAGTTCAGCGGCCGTCGCTATTTCAGCTCCAAGTAGATCGCAGTAATGAAGCAGATCATTACTGTTCAATCGTCCAACTAAGTAATTTGCCCCAGACTGACTCACATTAAACAAATCCGTAAACAAATAACTGTTAGCGACCAATTCATTGATGCCTTTGGGTGCAAAAAACAACGTTCCAGATGCTGGATGAGTGATATCCGTCCAAGTTGGAAGAGCGTCTTCATCCAATACAACAACGGTTAAGTGACCTATTGCATAAGCACCTTTTTTATCACTGACCACATAAGTGACACTATGATCTTTCTGAACGGAAGTTTGGAAGAAAAACTCCATATTAGCAGGGTTATTAGCATTGGAAGCTTTAATTCTAGTATGTGGCGCGCTCATCGAATGGACATAAATAAGTTGTAGAGCATCGCCATCGATTGACGAGACATAAGGGCTCACATCAATATCAAACCCTGTACGAGCATTCTCCAGAGAAACATAGCCCTTGCCCGTATCATAGGTAACATCAGGGTTAAGAACTAAGATGCCTTGGTTTGCACTATTTGAAACCACAATATCTATAGTGCCACTATACGCTATCGCATTAGCACTATCCGTATAACTGTACATTAGCCTATCCAGGCCCGTAAATCCGAGGGCAGGCGTATACGTAATTTTATCATTACCAGTATCAACGTTTACAATTGACGCATTACCAAATGGTTGAGACACACTCCCCCCTAACGCCATATTTGAAACGTCCATACCCTGCTCTAGAAGTTCATCGAGTAGATTAATTGATACTGGTTGATAAACACTACTCGAATCGTTGACTAAAGCAATTTGAGAAAGAGCGGTGTTTTTCAAGGTAG
>NZ_JBFRMS010000118.1:0-324 GCF_041470505.1 Vibrio sp. 10N.261.55.C5 | reverse complement strand
GGTTCATCGCGGCTTTCCGGGGAAAGCCGCTTTTATCTTCAAGAAGAAGTAGTCGGTATCTCGATACCCATACCCCATTCGCTTGATTAGCTTTATCTTGTTGTTTATCCCTTCTAGGGTGCAGGTGTTTAGCGGATAACTTGCCGATGCGATAATACCGTGAAGATAAGGACTCAGTTTTCGTGCGAACTCTTTCAATGGCTTAATTCCACTCTCTTGTACTTGTGCCCACCACGCCTCCCAGAGCCCTTTAGCATGTGCTTCTGATTCACAATACCAAAGCTCTTTGAGTTGTGCCCCGAGTATATAAGTGGTCATTAAGTC
>NZ_JBFRMS010000117.1:1034-7666 GCF_041470505.1 Vibrio sp. 10N.261.55.C5 | reverse complement strand
TCCTCCTACTCGATTTTGTGGGGCTTAATTTAGGAACATCGGATAAACCGTCGGTTGCACTAAAACAAGCCGACAGTGTTGCTCTATAGTGCAGCACTGGCTAAAGATGAAACTTAACTGATTGATAAGTATGATGTTAAACCATTGGCATATATGTTGCTCTATTGTCTTTATGTAAATTGTATACAATAAAAAATACATAAAGGAAGTCACATGGAACAGAACAGTGAATTGATCTACGGATTAGACGATCGACCATCAGTTAAAGCAGCCAGTTACGCAGCGTTGCAGCATGTATTAGCCAGTTTCGTTGGTATTATCACGCCTACACTCATTATTGGCGGTGTGCTTGGGTTGGGTGAGCACATTCCTTATCTGATCAGCATGGCACTCATGGTGTCTGGGGTCGGTACCTTCATTCAAGCGAGAAAAATAGGGCCAGTTGGCGCAGGGATGATCTGTGTCCAAGGAACCAGCTTTGCGTTCTTGGGATCTGTATTAGGTGCAGGTTTTCTGGTTAAAGCGAATGGAGGCGGGTCGGATGAAATGCTTGCTACCATTTTCGGTGTCTGTTTCTTTGGTGCATTTGTTGAAATCGTACTATCGCGCTTTATCGAAAAACTCAAAGTCGTTATCACGCCCGTTGTGACTGGAATCGTTATTACGACGATAGGTATCTCTTTGATTAAAGTCGGTGTTACTGATATTGCGGGTGGCGTTGGCGCAGAAGATTTTGGCTCTGGAAGCAATCTGATGTTAGGTGCAATTGTGCTCGGAACCATAGTGGCACTTAACCTAAGCAACAATACTATGGTTAGGCTGTCGTCTATTTTGGTCGGTTTAGTTGTAGGGTGGGGCGTTGCTATTTTGATGGGCAAAGCACCCATGGTTTCTTTTGCATCTCAACCGTTATTGAGTATCCCAGTCCCGTTTAAATATGGTTTCGCTTTTGATTGGCAAGCCTTCCTACCTATTGCGTTTATTTACTTAATTACCGTGATTGAAACAACGGGTGACCTTACCGCTAACAGCATGTTCTCAGGGCAACCAATTAAGGGGCCGAAATACATCAATCGACTCAAGGCTGGCGTGCTAGGTGACGGCGTGAACTCGCTTATCGCAGCAGTATTCAATACTTTTCCAAATACAACTTTCAGCCAGAACAATGGTGTGATTCATTTTACTGGAATCGCGAGTCGCTACATTGGCTACTTCATCGCAGCCATTCTTTTTCTGTTGGGGCTATTTCCCATCTTAGGCGCGGTATTAATGACGATTCCAAAGCCAGTATTAGGCGGGGCGACATTGGTGATGTTCGGTACGGTTGCCGCAGCGGGTATCAAAATCATCGCCAATGAAAAACTGGATCGCCGCAGAATTATGACGATTGCCATCTCACTAGGCTTAGGGCTTGGGGTGATGCTAGTGCCGGATTTATTGAAAGAAGCGCCCAAGCTAGTGCAAAGCATATTTGGCTCGCCAGTCACGATGTCGGGTGTTGCTGCTCTTGTTATTACCGGGTTGATGTCTTTGGTGCCTGAAACTAAAGCCAAATCGATGACGAATTCGGTACAAACCAGTAAAGCGTAACTTATACAGCCGAGAAGAAGCGTAGGTGACTGATTACGGACAATTGCGCTTAAGGCAGAAAAACGAATTACCCCTAAAGAGGATTGGTAGAGATACCAATCCGCTTTTGTATTTGGATGTTTGGCTGAGTGACTTATCTACATGAAGCGATTAAGAAATATACAGATTTAAGACGTTGTTAAAGTTGACGTTTTGACGATAAAACCTTTCATGAATATGACGGAAGAAAGTGTCGTTCATGAAAACATTCCGTCATCATACCGAATGGTAGCCTTGGCTGAGCAGTGACTATACTCAGCATTATATTGCTAACCAACAACAACGAAAATAGAGAAACATGCAGAGATTAGCGCACACAAACCACATGAAAAAATTACATATTATCTTTACCGCTCTTATCCTTATGATATTAGCCGGATGCACCTCAACGTCGGCTGTCGGCAGTTCTAAAACAAAGGAATATGCCAAGTCACATGCTCTTGCTGGTAAAGCTTCTTGGTATGGCGATAAATTCCATGGAAGGCTCACAGCAAGTGGTGAGACGTATAATATGAATGCGACTACTGCGGCTCATAAAACCTTGCCATTCGGGACTATCGTGAGAGTGACCAATACAAACAATAACAAGTCTGTTGATGTGAAAATTAATGATCGAGGCCCTTATGTAAAAGGCCGAGTGATCGACCTGTCGCACAAGGCATTTGCAAAAATCGGCAACGTTAAACAAGGCACCGTGCCTGTTAAAATCGAGATTGTTGATGATAGTAATACCTTTCGATACAAACACTAGAATCCCCTCCTAACCTCCCCTTGGTTTACATCTCCGATCCCTTACCAGTAGTGGGAAAGGGGAGGAACAGAACCTCGATATCGGTGAATCAATAGCTCATTTATGCTTACTCAATAAGGCTGCTTTGTAGCCTTATTTGTGCCTTTCGATAATCCATTTTTAATAAGATTATCTTATTTCTAATATGTGGGTTGATGATGTTATGAGGTAAATAAATCAGTATCTTAGATTTCTTATCATTAGGGTTCATTGAAATTCATTGTGAAATAATGAAAAGCTGAACTAATCCAAAATTGGTTGTGGCGGGCGTGTAATAGAAAGGGGGAGGTACAATTGATGGGAGAAGAAGACTCTCAAAGAGAGGGAAATTACATTTCGTTACTCACTGAAGTAAATCTGAAATATTAGTGACACGGTTCTGAAATTTTTGGTGTTTAGCTTATGGGCTTCTATATCGCATTCAAATAAGGAAATACCCGTGAAGCTAACCCCTGTCGTTGCAGCCCTAATTATGTCTTTTAGCTCAGCAAGCTATGCTTTCAGTCTTCAACAATCTACCAATGAAAACAGTGAAGATCTCGTATGGACAGGGCACCTAAGCCCAGACAGCGACACGGTAATGTCTGCGATGCTCGCGGCTCATATCTATGGCGGTACAGCGACAGTACCAGAGCCTATCAATCCAGAATCCACCTTCATCTTGAACTACTGTAATGCTGAATCACCACGCGTAGAGACAGATTACTCTTCATACCGAGTGGGGCTGGTGGACTTCAATCAAGTCACTCAACTAGCACCAACTATCGACCAAGCATCGATTGTTGCTGTGGTTGATCATCACGCAATTGGTGGCTCACCGATTAACACCCCACAAATTGTCGAAATGGATATTCGAGGTTGGGGATCGGCTGCAACTATTCTGGCTGACAACGCTGAAAAGCTGGATGTGACACTACCTAAGCACCTTGCTTGTGTAGGCTTAGGCGCGATCCTTTCTGACACTGTGGTATTCCAATCATCAACCACGACTGAGCATGATCGTGAATATGCTGAAAAACTGGCAAAAGTTGCAGGTATTTCAGATATCGAAGATTTCGGCCAACAGATGCTGATTGCTAAGTCGGATCTCAGTCATCTTTCTTCTGAAACCATTCTGACGCTGGATTACAAAAACTTTAAATACGGTGGCAAACAGGTGGGTATCGGTGTGGCTGAAACGCTAACGGCTCAGCAATTGATTGACCGCAAAGATGAGCTTTTGGCGGCTATGAAAGCCTACAAAGAAGAGAACGGGCTAGACTATCTGTTCTTCTCTATCACAGACACTAAGAACAAAGAAGCAAACTTACTTTGGGTGGATGAAAGTGACTACCAAGTCATCAAATCTGCTTTCAATGCTGAACCAACAAGCGATATGTTGACGCTAGAAGGTGTAACTTCGCGTAAGCGTCAGATTGGCCCTGCGGTACAGAAAGCCATTGAGAGTTTGTAGAGAATAAGAGCCGTTACTTTATAAATAAGTAGTGAAAGGATTGGTAGAGATACCAATCCCTTTTTGTTTTTGGGTCGTGTTGAACTGGATTTGGATAAAATTGAGTTGCGCTTTTTCTAAATTAACAAAGCTTATGGATAAGCCAGATCTAACATAGCTCTTTATGGCACGAACCCCCAAGGACATTCACGACCAACCACGTGAAAAGTTAGACTTAGAGCAGTCTTAAACAAGTAACCAATCCTAGTCGCGGCTTTCCATTATCGGTAAGTTAGCATTCATAGTTTGAACTAATAATACAGTGTTTTATTGTTTATAGTAAATCCCAGACAGAATGACTAACAGGACAATGAAATGACCTCAATCAAAACCATTGGTTTAACAGCTATCGCACTTGCACTTATGACAATTACTGGCTGTACCAGCTTAAAGGTAAAGGCTGCGAACGTATTCGTGTCTGACCCAATTATCACACACGCAGACCACGACCAACTTACCGAAGCCAGTTCGAAAATCGATGGTATCCGTTATACATCAATGACGACGACGATCATCACGACCAAAGCAGCCAAGCGCACAAATGGAGTTGCTCGCGTAGACATCGAGGCTGATGGAATCGAAGAGGTGCAATCAAAATGGCATGGTGAAGAACACGTTTGTCAGATGTACCACGATCGCATGAACAATCCAGAAACTGAGGGCCTGTCAGACATCGTCGGCAATGGATTGGCGCTGAACTACCAGATCGCTATTCGTGGTGTTGATGGTCAGTCCTATACTTGTTCTGGGCATGTAGATCCACAATAACAAAAAATAACACTGCGCTTTACTGGGTCTATTTCAAAATTTGGAAACGAATTTTTTTATCGCTGTTTGGTGAGCAATGTGCCTGTTTTTCACATTAGCTAGCTGTATTACTCGTGCCATACCTAATGAAACGTTTAAGGCACGTTCGAGAAAGGAAGTGCCAAAGGTAAAAATTCATCCTACGAAGCACCTGTACATAAATGAGTTTCGAAGAACCAAGTATTAGCATAAGTATGGAAAGTCACTAAGCTCACTGTCCAGTATTGTTTTTACACAAATCTGACATTGATGAATGCCATAAGCTATCGATATAAACATCAATATATTGTATTATTATATCCGTATTTATACTTATTAGGATTTTCTATGTTGATTCACGAATTTTCGAATAAGGACGTTACCGCTGAGCATGTAATTTTAGCTCAAGCAATACTAGCAGGGACTGCTCAAGGTGATAAAAGTAAAGCACAGCGCTTCATGATTTTTGTAAATGAGATTCCAGATGCGCCGACTGTGCAAAACCTGATTCCACGCTTTAGTCAATTTATGAAGCTCTTTAAAGCCAGCTGACATTCAAAATACGTTACACAGGGATGTGTAATTAAGATCACCAACTCCCCCCTAACCACTACCTACTTTTAAACTCTATCTGACCCTATGCTCGCTCTATATCTAGCCATTGTTGTCGGAGGACAATAGAGTTTGATCAATTTTAAAAACGTTTCTGGACAAAAGCGAGTTTAGTTACTTAGACGAAATCTACCCTTCAGACAATCTTTAATATGCTAAATAAGCAAGCAGCACGGTTTCGATAGGTGATGGCGTCTATGATTATTAAAGAACAACTCATAGCAGCATGTTTTCTAGTTTAGTATTTCTTAGATTTCAAATTTGGATAGCTTTCTATAAATTACTGTTCGTAAACCTCTCATCTTTGAAACACAATACAAATAGAACTAATACGCATTTGATCTCTCATTAATGTGCACCTAAATTGTTATGGTTGCAAACGCAACATTTCTATACAAATGCGATTAGAAAGGAAGCTTATGAGTTTAATTAAAACACTACCATTAGTACTTGTTGCCATTCTGTCAGGTTGTCAATCAACATCGTCACCTGAAGAAGATTTGTTTGTATCAAATTTATGTACAATTGGCGATGGTACGTCTTCAGACTTTAGCCAAGAAACATTTAATCAAGCTATTTTAGATTGTGGTGGCTATGAAATTTTCACCGAAGATATGTTTATAGATCAAAGTCTTACGTTTTCATTTGGTAACGGAAAAAAGAAGCGTGAAATGACTCTAATGGAAGATGGGACAGGCGTGTATTTCAAAAAAGAGAAAGGGACCTCTGAGGCTATAACTTGGGAAATTGAAGATAGTGGCAACCTTCACTTAACATACGAAGATGGGTATCAATGGGATTGGCGATTACTCGGTGAGGAAGGCAACCTATGGGCAATTAAGTCCTATGGTTACACTGCGGATGGTGCTGAGCATGACATCTTATCTATGATTGTAACTAACAAAACAGCGAAAATGGAAGATATCGAAAAATAACCTATTATAGTGAATGTTATCAGAACAGAAGCGTTGTACTTTGCTTCTGAAAAAGGTAGGGCTATTACAAGTAGTTGTAATAGCCCTACCTTTTAATTCGTAGTTTAGAAACAATCGAAAACGTTTTGGTAGGGAAATACTGGACTTCAGCCCTCCAAAGAGCATTTACCCTAACAAGCTTCGGGGCAAATCCGTGTTAGCCCAACCTCCCTCGGTAATGTGATCACCAAGCGATTCTGTCGTATCGTAACTACCAAGCGACTTTGTCATTCGCTTAATTACCGAGGGAAATTGACGGTCTCTATTTTTACGTAATCCTTTGACTAGTGCTACGAATTAGTCAGGGGTGTATAGGATGATCGTTATGGATACTCAATCTCAGCTTACC
>NZ_JBFRMS010000117.1:0-306 GCF_041470505.1 Vibrio sp. 10N.261.55.C5 | reverse complement strand
TACTCAATCTCAGCTTACCGTGGATATCATCGCAAAAGTTGCTCTCGGTAAAATCTCAATTACTAATGCCTCTAAGCTCCTCAAGAAGTCTCGCAGAACCATCGAACGTTATCTCAGGCGATATCGCTCTGATGGTATCCGATTTGTGGTTCATGGCAACACAGGAAGGGCACCCGCTAATAAAATCCCCATTACCTTAAAGCAACAAGTTCAAGCTCTTATAAAGACCAAGTATTACGACTTTAACATGCTTCATCTCGCCGATATGTTAGAGGTATTTGAAGGTATCAAAGTAAAACGGGAGAC
>NZ_JBFRMS010000116.1:0-253 GCF_041470505.1 Vibrio sp. 10N.261.55.C5 | reverse complement strand
CGCGTCCTGCTTGAGTGCTAAGGCACTGAAAGCGTTCTCTTTTTAGAGAACAAGCTCTTTAACAATTTAAACCTATCAATCTGTGTGGGCACTCGTTGATGAATATCAAAACGTTTTATCGTTAGATAAAACAGATTCTTCGGAATCAAAATTGATTTCAATGAACTGAGTGACCAATACGTTTAACTACTTGTAGTTATTCGGCACAGTCAATTCATTACCATTCTGTTCCTATTTATTTAAGAAGAGAGGG
>NZ_JBFRMS010000115.1:0-1366 GCF_041470505.1 Vibrio sp. 10N.261.55.C5 | reverse complement strand
TTAGATGCCCACTATAGATGTATGGACTCCTCTCCCCTCGGGGACTACGTTATAAATACACCTGTAAAAATAGTGGAGCTCAGATATGGAAGAGAATCTAATACTTGCCATCGACCTAGCGAAAAACTCATTTCAAGTTTGCTATATGAGAATCAATGGTGAAGTTCTCATGAACAAAGCTATCAGCCGTACTAGTTTGATCAGACTGCTAACTGGAAAGAAGAAGTTTTCTTTAGTGGTCATGGAGGCTTGTGGTGGTGCTCATTACTGGGCTCGCTTAGCGAAGAAAAATAATTATGAAGTTAAAGTCATCCCACCTCGTGCAGTTAAAGGTCTACAACTCAAACAGAAAACGGATAAGAATGATGCTTATGCGATAGGAGTTGCCGCTCTACTTCCTCATATATCTAGTTGCAGTCAGATGTCTGAAGAAGAGCAAGGACTACAGTGTTTGGATCGTGCTCGGGCATTACAGATAGCCCAACGAACAGCACTTAGTAATCAAATGCGTGGGTTCTTAATGGAATTTGGCATCGTTTTGCCCAAAGGAATAACTCCTTTAGCAAAACGGATCCCAGAAATATTAGAAGATGCAGAAAATGGGTTACCAGATTGTTTACGCCAAGTACTCGCATCTCAATCTGATTTATTAGCTATGTATACAGAACAAATAGAATACTACGACGGTTTAATTACAGAGCATGTCAGTCAAAATAAAATCTGTAAAAAGCTTAGTAAACTAGAAGGAGTTGGGCCAATCGTAGCATTAGGTCTAATGGTACGTTTAGGTAATGGTAAAGAATTTGTTCGAAGTCGAGATGCGTCTGCTTGTATAGGATTAACGCCTAAACAACACTCTACTGGCGGTAAAGAGCGTATAGGGCATATTTCTAAAAGTTGCGCAGATAAGCGTTTGAGAAGCCTCTTGTATCAAGGAGCAATGTCTATAGTGTACAAAGTTACACTTCGAGCACCAACAACAGAAAAAGAACGGTGGTTAAAATCTATGATAGAGCGACGTGGTAAGAAAATAGCTGCTATTGCTCTGGCAAATAAGACGGTTAGAACCGCCGTTGCACTCATAAAAAGTGATAGTGAGTATCACCCATTGGCGATTCAAGCATAAGTAGTGTCAATCAAATTTTAATTCAATGACTTGCATAAAATAAAGCGATAATACAACCAATGGAATTCAGATCCGCACAAAAGTACTTAGATACTGCGCTATAGACTCGGACCATTGGAGCGAACACATCAAAGGGCAGGAGTAGCTCTCCAATAAGAGCCCGTATATAAGTGCGCAACTATCGTTCTATTTTAAAAGGCATTGATTAAAACGAGGAGTCCATATAAGTGCGGAGAGTAC
>NZ_JBFRMS010000114.1:0-2231 GCF_041470505.1 Vibrio sp. 10N.261.55.C5 | reverse complement strand
ACCAACGTCTTTACCGTTACTTTCTCTGGTGCAAATCTAGGTCAATACACATTTACGTTGCTTGAAGCGCTTGACCACGAAGATGGTCTGGTGAATAACAGTTTGAGCTTTGACCTGCCTGTTTATGCAGTAGACAGCGATGGCGATGATTCTTTGGTTTCTCAGTTAAATGTAACCATCGGTGATGATGTTCAAATCATGCAAGGTGGTACGTTAGATATCACTGAACCAAATCTTGCAGACGGCACAGTGACAACCAATACCATCGATGTGATGCCAGAGCAAAGCGCCGATGGTGCGACGATCACTCAGTTCACTTATGACGGTCAAGTTCGAACACTGGATCAAACGGACAATGGTGAGCAGCAATTTAGCTTCACTGAAGGCGAGTTGTTCATCACTCTTCAAGGTGACGTGCGTTTCGAACCCAATCGCAATCTAGATCACACAGCTAGCGAAGATATCGTGAAGTCGATAGTGGTGACTTCAAGCGATTTAGATAACGATGTGGTGACGTCAACGGTCACTCTGACCATTACTGACGGTGATATCCCAACCATTGATGCGGTGCCAAGTGTCACTTTCTCTGAAACGAATCTTGCAGATGGTTCTTCACCAAGCGGCAGTGCAGTAAGCCAAACAGAGACGATTACCTTCACCAATCAAAGTGATGATGTTGCGAGTTTCCGTATTGAGCCAACCGAGTTCAATGTGGGCGGTGCACTTAAATCGAATGGATTTGCGGTCGAGATAAAAGAAGATTCGGCTAATCCGGGGACTTACATCGGTTTTATTACTAATGGCTCGAACGCTGAAGTTCCTGTATTCACGATTACTTTCTCTACAAGTACTTTGGGTGAATACACCTTTACCTTACTTGAAGCGTTAGACCATGCGGATGGTTTAGATAATAACGATCTGAGCTTCGATCTACCTGTTTATGCGGTCGACACAGACGGCGATGATTCATTGGTTTCGCAACT
The DNA here is from genome assembly GCF_041470505.1 of Vibrio sp. 10N.261.55.C5. Classification (NCBI taxonomy): domain Bacteria; kingdom Pseudomonadati; phylum Pseudomonadota; class Gammaproteobacteria; order Vibrionales; family Vibrionaceae; genus Vibrio; species Vibrio sp. 10N.261.55.C5. Next base: position 1,248 of record NZ_JBFRMS010000114.1, on the reverse strand, counting down.
GAATGTGACCATCGGTGATGATGTTCAAATCATGCAAGACGGTACGTTAGATATCACTGAGCCAAATCTGGCTGATGGTACGATCACAAGCAACACTATTGATGTGATGCCAAATCAGAGTGCGGATGGCGCGACGATCACTCAGTTCACTTATGACGGTCAACTACGAACACTTGATCCGAATGACACTGGTGAACAGCTGTTCAGCTTCACTGAAGGTGAGCTTTATATCACCCTTGAAGGGGAAGTGCGCTTTGAACCTAATCGCGATCTAGACCACTCAGTTAGTGAAGATATCGTGAAGTCGATTGTCGTGACTTCAAGCGATTTTGATAACGACCCGGTAACTTCAACCATTACGCTGACCATTACTGATGGTGACAATCCGACTATTGATGCGGTGCCGAGCGTATCACTTAAAGAAGCGGATCTCGCTGATGGCTCATTGCCAAGTGGTAGTGCGGTTAGCCAAACGGAAACCATCTCATTCACGAATCAAAGCGATGATGTTGAGAAATTCCGTTTAGAGCCTAGTGAGTTTAATAGTGATGACTCATTGAAATCCGATGGCCTGCCAATTGATCTGAAAGAAGATCCTGCAGGCTCAGGTAACTATGTTGGTTTTACAACTAGTGCCTCTAATGTAGAAACACAGATTTTCACATTAAGCTTTAGCGCTGCGACTCTGGGGCAATATACTTTTACGCTGTTGGAGAATATCGACCACGAGGATGGTCGTGGCAATAACGACTTCACGTTCGAACTACCAGTTTACGCGGTTGATACCGACGGTGATGACTCGTTAATGTCACCGCTATCGGTAACGATTACTGATGATGTTCAAGTGATGGTGAGTGGTTCGCTTAGTATCGAAGAGCCTACTGTTGCCGACTTGTCTGCAGGTACGCCAGCGACATCCGTTTTCGATGTATTAACATTCGCGAGTGCCGATGGCGCGAGCGTGACTCAATTTACCTATGACGGCACCGCTTACTCTCTAGATCCGAATGATGCGACCGAGCAAGAGTTTACCTTCACCGAAGGCTCACTGTTTATTACGACTCAAGGGGAAGTGCGCTTTGAGCCGAACCGAGATTTAGACCACTCAGCAGGCGATATTGTTAAAAATATCGTTGTGACATCAAGCGATGGCGATGATGACGTTCTTACCTCGACAGTGACGCTTACGATTACGGACGGCGATGTCCCAACCATAGATGTCATTCCACCAATCTCACTATCTGAAAC
>NZ_JBFRMS010000113.1:0-2206 GCF_041470505.1 Vibrio sp. 10N.261.55.C5 | reverse complement strand
CAAATGGTTAAATGCGGGATTGGTGGCATCAACAATTAATGTATGACCATCAGTATCTAAGGTAATGCCCGTTGGAAGTTGGCCCGACTGAGGTTGACCATCGATGGCATATTCAAGGTGACTGATGGTTAAAGCGTCGCCGTCTTTGTCTGTGGCACCTACTAGCAGATTGAGGGTGTGATGATTATCGGCCCCCTCACTGACACTGTCGGTTAAAGGCGTCACATCAGGGTTGTCGTTAACCGCAGCTAAGTTGGTGGTTGCGCCAGTGTGGGTGATACCGCCGTGTCTATCGGCAATATCATAGTTAAAGTGGACTGTACCATTATAATTAGGGTCGGGATTAAAGGTAAAACTACCGTCCGAATTTGATACCACACTGCCGTGGTCTGCAGTCAAGTTTTCAACGTGTAACCACCCTCTATCATTAACATCGACATCGATAGTATTGGCGACTAATTGAGCTTGTGTAATATGTATTGAGGTATCTTCTTTCCCTGAAGGTAGCGTCACCTCACCACGTATTACTATCGGTGCATCATTATTACCGTGCACAACTACGGATACACTTTTCGAGACATGACTACCATCAGTAGACACAGCCTCAACTGTAAAGTGCTCCCAATACTCGTCACCGTCTCCTAGTTTTTTCGCTTTGTTCTGGTCAACGTCGTAATGCCATTGTCCATCTGTACTTAGGTGGAACGTACCATATTGACCTCTAATGCCAGTTATTGGTGTTTGTGTCCAACTCACCGTATCGTGAAGGTCAACATCGTGGGCTATTACGCTGCCGGAAACTGAAGCCCCTGTTTGGGCATTTTCTACGATATGACCAAGTTCCGACTTAGAATCGATTACGACCCCATCCTCGGTACCATTCACTTTTACTGTGATCGGAAATTCAGTGCCGTCAGTGGCTATTAGCTTTATCGATTCCGTGAATGATTCACCTTGTTTTAACTCTTGAACGTGAGCATTACTATTATCACCAATATAGCTCCAACAATGTTCTCCTGTGTGGGGGCCATTTGTGATCGTGTAAAACTGAAATTTCCCATAGGGTGTCGTAACATCTAAGTTACTGCCTAGATCCCATGTGTATTGCTTACCTGCAAACTCGACAGTCACTTGTTGGTTAGAGCTATCTACATCGGTTATTTGCAAAGCTTGCCAATCAACTGCATCCATTATGTTTACGTTCGTACTCATATGCGTTGCAACATCTTCAGTTGCTACGCCATGATCAACGCCACTTATAACTGTTTTGTCATCGACGGCTATAAGCGAGGTGGTTGCGCCGGTGTGGGTCACACCACCGTGTGCATCCTTAACGTCATAGCTAAAATGCACATCGCCGTTATAGTCTTTTTCTGGCGTAAAGGTGAAGGTGCCATCGCCATTAATTAATATCGAACCGTGGTCAGCCTGTAGGTTTTCAATGGATAATTTGCCAATATCGTTGTCATCAACATCGCTAGAATTGGCCAGTAGCTGTGCTGGGGTAAGGACAATTTTGTTATCTTCCAAGCCATTCGTTAAACGCACTTCAGCTGATGCAACTGGCGCATCATTGGTGCCATGAACGGTCACTGTAATATCTTTTTTAGCACTGCCATCGATAGATTCAACGGTAAAGGTTTGCTGGAAGCTTTCCCCTGCGCCTAAATGTTGGACTTTATCATTGTCAATATCGTATGACCATTGGCCCTGTGCGTTGATATTGAACCGACCACCTTCGGCGGTAGTGATGGTTTGTGCGATAAAACCGGCTTGATCGTGATCCGGGTCAATGACCTGTAACGTGCCACCACTGCTGAGTTGACTGGTGGTATTGCCAAAGGAAGTGTGATCTTCGTAAACATGATTATTTAGGCTGGAGTAGGGCGTCACTGCAATTTTTGCTTGGTTATCTTCACCGGTCACTTTCACCATAATGGTGAGCTTCTGACCATCAGAGGTTTCGATTTCGTAGGGGAACTCCTTCGACTCGCCAGCATGTAGGCTACCAATGAGCTCATCCGCATGACGATTGGTACCAGCATCTAATTTGAATTGATAAGTGCCATTAGGCCAAACATCAAGGTGACCAGGTGCAAAACCTTGACCTAAATACTTCCCGCTAAATACAAACTGAGTGTTATCACCACTATCAGGGTCAATCAGCTGAAGCTGGCCTCTATAGGATTTAAATTCACTATCCAGC
>NZ_JBFRMS010000112.1:0-2413 GCF_041470505.1 Vibrio sp. 10N.261.55.C5 | reverse complement strand
CGGTGATCGGAATAGCGAAAACCGCGATCGGAATGCCCGAAATCCTTCCTTTTTCTCTTTTAAATCAATAGCTCGCTATTCTTTACTTCTTAAACAAGAACGTAAGGAAGCGACAATGGCCAAAAAGAGAACTCCAATGAACAAAATCAAAGAGGTATTACGCCTTAAGTACGACTGCGGTCTCTCCAATCGTGGTATCGCTTCTTGCCTGAAACTCGGCCCGTCCACCATATCGGAACTCCTTACTCGCTTTAAACAAAGCCAACTTGGCTGGCCTCTACCCGAAAGTTGCAGCGATGCTGATCTCACGCAAGCGCTGTATCACGGCAAGAAAGCCAGTCGCGATAAAGTCATGCCAGACTTCACTCAATACGCAGTCGAACTCAGACGTAAAGGCATGACAAAGATGTTGTTGTGGCAGGAATACCATGAGCAATATCAAGAACAAGCTTACGCTTACACTCAGTTCTGCGAGCACTTCACTCGTTGGTTCAAAACTCAAAAGCGCAGCATGCGCCAGCTCCATGTGGCAGGTGACAAGCTGTTTATCGATTACTGTGGGCCTCGGCTTCAAGTGATCAACCCTGATACAGGTGAAGTGCGCGAAGCAGAAGTGTTCGTGGCGACCTTAGGTGCGTCCAATTACACCTATGTTGAAGCCTTCCCGAGTCAAGGTAAGTCTTACTGGTTAGAGGCGCATGCCAATGCGTTCGAGCACTTCGGTGGTGTACCACAGCTCTTGGTTCCCGATAATCTACGTAGCGCGGTCACCAAAGCCAATCGTTATGAGCCGAGACTTAACGACAGTTATCAAAAACTGGCGAATCACTATCAAACCGCAGTGATGCCAGCTCGCCCTTACAAACCGAAAGACAAAGCCAAGGCAGAGAATGCCGTGCTCCTAGTGGAACGCTGGATCATGATGCGACTACGACATCAAACCTTCCATACCTTCAAAGAGCTGAACCTTGCCATCCGTGAGCTTATGAATGACTTAAACGAACGTGAGATGAAACAGTATGGTGCGAGCCGCAAAGCGCTGTTCGACAAACTCGATAAGCCAGCGTTAAAGCCGCTACCTAAGCAGCGATACCTCTATACCGAAACCAAGCGAGCCAAGGTTGGGCCTGATTATCACATAGAATATCGCCGCCACTACTACTCGGTGCCACATCAACTTGTTGGTCACCATGTCGAACTGGAAGCCTCCAACCGTCTGGTGCAGATCTACCATCAAGGTAACTTGGTAGCCCAGCATCCACGCAGCCAAAGAGAGCGCGGAAACAGCACCCAACCAGAGCACATGCCGAGTAATCATCAACATCAGAAGTGGTCGCCTGGACGCCTGCTCAACTGGGGAGCCAATATCGGCCCAGCCACACGAGAAGTCATCAATAAGATGCTCTACTCCAAGCCTCATCCAGAGCAGTCGTATCGCTCCTGCCTTGGGCTGCTCAATCTGAGTAAAGCGCATGGCGAGTCGCGCTTAGAGCAAGCCTGTAAAGATGCGCTGATGCTGACAAAACCGAACTACACCTTCATCAACAATCTGCTGAAGAACAATCGTGAAGGACAACTGAGCAAAGACAACACGAGCACGCCGAACCTTGTTCATAGCAATGTCCGTGGCCCGAACTGTTATCACTAGGAGAAATACAAATGAACGCACTGAACGACCAACTCAAAACCCTCCGCTTGAGCCATGCAGTGAAAGCGTTAGAGCAGCAACAAGAACAACTGAGCACCTACGCAGAGCTGGACTTCGAGGAAAGGCTAAGCCTACTTCTGGAAAGTGAAATCTTGAATCGCAATCAGACAAAAATCCAACGCTTAAAACGGCAAGCCAAACTGAGAGTGGATGCTCAGCCGAGCCAACTCATCTACAAGGAGGGACGAAATCTCAATCGTAAACAGATGAGCGAACTTCTAACGGGCAGTTATCTACATAAGCACCAGAATATCTTGATCACAGGCCCAACAGGTGCTGGCAAAACGTATCTTGGCTGCGCACTGGCAACCAGTGCCTGCGACCAACAACACACGGTCAGATACTACCGATTAACTCGCCTGCTTGATGACCTGACCGCAGGTCGTCTGGACGGTAGCTATCAAAAGCAACTTCAATCGTTGGCTAAGAAAGCTCTACTAATCCTCGACGACTGGGGGATGGAAAAGCTAACCCAAGAGCATGCAGGTCACTTATTAGAAGTGCTTGAAGATCGTTACCAAAACAGCAGCACGATCGTCATCAGTCAGTTACCTGTAAAGGAGTGGTACAACATGATCGGTAACGCCACTGTCGCAGACGCTCTAATGGATCGGCTGGTACACAATAGTCATCGAATAGAACTAGGAGGTGAGTCGATGAGAAAACTGGCGCAATCCGATCACTTAGAGTAAAAATAGGAAGAGA
>NZ_JBFRMS010000111.1:0-299 GCF_041470505.1 Vibrio sp. 10N.261.55.C5 | reverse complement strand
ATCCTGCACGACCCACCATTTCCTCCCAAGGAAATAAAAATATGGGGCTATAGCTCAGCTGGGAGAGCGCCTGCCTTGCACGCAGGAGGTCTGCGGTTCGATCCCGCATAGCTCCACCATTCCTTCCATTAGGAATTAAAACTTTATGGGCGATTAGCTCAGTTGGGAGAGCACCTGCCTTACAAGCAGGGGGTCACTGGTTCGAGCCCGGTATCGCCCACCATCTTTAAGCATTCTCGTAAGAGAGTATTTAAAAATGGGTTTAAAAGTTTAACACTTAAAACTCTTGCTCTTTAACA
>NZ_JBFRMS010000110.1:0-4712 GCF_041470505.1 Vibrio sp. 10N.261.55.C5 | reverse complement strand
GGCGCACCATAAAAAAGCCCCACCTATAGTGGGGCAAAACTTCCATCGCTTATAGTTATAGTGATAATTCTGTTGTTCTATTCGATTATCTAACCTGCGTTTCAGTTAGTGTGTAAAGGTATCTAATCGCTTAAATACCACACGTAAATCGTCGATTAACCGAAGTCACCGTTTACGTAACCTTTAGTACGATCATCTTTTGGTTCACTGAAGATAACGCTGGTTTCGTTATGCTCTACAAGCTCTCCCATTAGGAAGAAAGCCGTGCGGTCTGAGATACGACGCGCTTGCTGCATTGAGTGCGTTACGATAACGATAGTGAAGTCTTTCTTCAGATCTTCCATCAATTCTTCAATCTTGTGTGTCGCGATTGGGTCTAGAGCCGATGTTGGTTCATCCATCAGGATTACATCTGGTTCCATTGCAATGGTACGTGCGATACATAGACGCTGTTGTTGACCACCAGACAGACCAAATGCATGCGCTTTAAGACGGTCTTTTACTTCATCCCACAGTGCAGCACTGCGTAGCGAGCGCTCAACCACTTCATCGATGTGTTTTTTGTCTTTGATACCTTGAGCACGTAGGCCGTATGCCACGTTCTCGTAGATGCTCATTGGGAACGGGTTTGGCTTTTGGAATACCATGCCTACGCGGATACGTAGGTCAGCGACATCGATATTACCGTAGATGTCAGTGCCATCCATATCCAGCTTACCCTTAATCGTAACGCCTTCAATTAGGTCATTCATGCGGTTCAAACAACGCAATAGTGTTGATTTACCACAGCCAGACGGGCCAATCAGAGCAGTAACCTGGCGAGTTGGAATTGGCAGGTTGATAGATTTAAGCGCTTGGTTGTCGCCGTAAAACAGATCTAGGTTCTCAATATCAAATTTATTCATGTTCGTAATCTCTAAATTCTTAAATTCGTGTCTAACTTGATGCTTTCTTTATCACGGGGGCTCGCTTTATTTATGAGCCAGCTAATGAGCTTAGTAAGTTGCCGTGTTGAAGCGTCTCGCAATCAGTTTTGTAACCATGTTGATCAAGAGAACCAGTACGATTAGGACTGTCGCCGTGCCGTAGGCTTGGTTCCACTCATCGATAGTAAATAGCTCTGTTGTCAGCTTATATAGGTGAACCGTTAGTGTACGGCCAGAATCGAATACCGACTCAGGAACACGTGCCACCATACCTGCTGTTAAAAATACAGGTGCTGATTCGCCAATTACACGACCAATACTAAGAATGACCGAAGTTAAGATACCTGGCATTGCGCTTGGTAAGATCAAACGCCAGATAGTGTAGATTTTTGAAGCGCCAAGGCCGTATGAGCCTTCGCGGTAAGTTTGTGGCACTGCCATCAATGCTTCTTCTGTAGTACGAATGATTACAGGAAGAATCAGGATACTTAGCGTTAGTGCACCCGACAGAATCGAGAAGCCAAGACCAAGAATCGAAACAAAGAAGGTCATACCGAACAGACCAAAGATGATCGATGGGATACCAGCTAACGACTCAGTACAGAATCGAATCACTTTCACCAATCGGCTACCTACTTTCGCATATTCAGTTAAGTATATCGCCGTCATGATGCCCAGTGGCGCGGCTACCGCAATCGATGCGATTACCATGTAGATCGTGGCAATGATCATTGGGAAAATACCACGTTCTTCACCAGTACGAGTGTAATCGTCAGTGATGAAGTTCCAATCTACGTATTGCAGACCGTTCGATAGGATGTACCAAATAATCCAGAATAAGAAACCAACGGTTACAGCTGCAGCTGCCCAGATAAAACCTTTTAGGATGTTATCTTTGGTTTGACGTGCTTGTTTTAGTTTTACGCGATCCATATTACTTATCCTCGCCTACTTCGCTTTTTCACGGTTAAGATAAAGTAGAGCACCATTTAACATCATGATGAACACTAGAAGTACAACACCTGTTGCGTACAGTGCGTTAGCGTGAACGCCACTTGCGTAAGACATTTCAATTGCAATGTTTGCTGTTAGCGTACGAGCAGAGTCCAAAATGCCTTCTGGCATTGCTGGCGCGTTACCCATAACCATGATGATTGCCATCGTTTCGCCAAGTGCGCGGCCGATACCCAAAATCACACCAGTCATAATGCCTGAACGTGCAGCAGGAACGAGTAGCTTAAAAATCGTGTAGATTTTCGAAGCACCCAGTGCAAGTGAACCTTCTTTGTATGTGCGAGGTACAGCACGAATCGAAGTTTCAGAAACCGTGATAACGGTAGGAAGAATCATGATACCCAGAACAATGATACCCGCCAGGATAGTGTTACCCGCTGGTACTTGGAAAACGTTCTGAATCATTGGAACGATAATTACTAGACCGAAGAAGCCGTAAACTACCGACGGGATACCCGCTAGAAGCTCAACTGCTGGTCGAATAATATCTGCAAGACGCTTTGGAGCAATCTCAGCAATAAAAATAGCGGTTAATACACCAACTGGTACACCAACAACTACAGCTCCAAGTGTCGAAACAATCGATGCAACAATCATAGTTGCAACACCGAATAGAGCTGGAGGTAACCAGTCAACACCCAGAACGATGCTAGAAACACCGGCCTCTTGGAATGCAGGGATACTCTCTGCAACGATAAAGTAAGCGATAACGGCTAGTGATACGATGCCGATTACAGCACTCGATAAGAACAAGCCGTGGAAGATTCTTTCTCTCCAGTCGATGCGCTTCTTAGCACGTAGACTTGGCTTGTTGATTTGAGTCGCTTCAGTATTCATAAGCTTTTCACTATTTGCGATGGTCATATATAAAATCTCAAACTTTGTGGCTCAATAAGAGCTCGAAATAAACAAAGTTGAAAGAAAAGGCTCAGCCTAAAGCAGGCTGAGCAATAATTAAGATTGAGTCAGTTAAGATTAGTTAACTGTGATGTAGCCTTTCTTACCAGCGATAGCTTGAGCTTCATCTGCAACCATCCAGTCTAGGAATTGTTGAGTTTCAGCTGTTGGAGCACCGGCTTTGTAAAGAACTAGGAATGGGCGAGCAACTTTGTAAGAACCGTTCTTAACGTTGTCTACAGTCGCAGCAGCGCCGTCGATAGTTAGAGCTTGAACAGATTCGTCAACTGTACCTAGAGAGATAAAGCCGATAGCGTATGGGTTGCTTGCTACAGAAACTTTAAGTGCGCCATTACCGTTTGCAACTTGTGCACGTTGAGAGATAGCCGATACTTTCTTATCGCCAATCTTCTTCTTAAGCTTCATGATGTCTTCGAATGCACCACGTGTACCTGATGCAGTATCACGAGTGATTGCTACGATTGGCTTGTCAGCACCGCCAACATCTTTCCAGTTAGTGATGTCGCCTTTGTAGATTGAAGTGATTTGCTCAGCAGTAAGAGCAGATACTTCGTTGTTCGGGTTAACAACAACTGCGATACCGTCACGAGCGATAACTAGCTCTTTCAGGTCAGCTGTTTTCTCTTCTTCTTTTAGGTCACGAGAAGAGATACCAAGGTCAGCACTTCCATTTTTTGCTGCTTTGATGCCTGCAGAAGAACCTGGTGCTTGAATTTCGATGAACACTGGTTCGCCTTTATTCATGTAGGTTTCTGCAAAAACTTCAACCAGTGGAGAAGCACTGTTAGAGCCAACTACAGAGATAGTTTCTTTAGCTGAAGCTGTATTCACTGTTAGAGCGCCTAGTAGTGCGATTGCACCGATAACTGTCTTTTTCATCACAAATTTCCTTTAGTGGCGTTATTGCCGTAATGTTTTGCTTGAACGAGGCCTACTTTAGAATCCGAATGTGACAGTTGTGTTTCACTTAATTGAAGCCTATATGACAACTACAAATTAATGGCTAATTTCTCTCCTACTCGACTAATTGATAGTCGCGCGCCCATCAGATGCAGTTATTGAATGCAGGTCTCACCATCGTTTTAGCACCAAAAAACTAGATTTCCCTCTCTATTTATATCGAACACTAACCAATATATTTCTCTATTTATCAATCAAGTGGCCCTAACACGATGGATAAAAAGATGCACCTTTATCGCCATTTCGAACAATAAACAACCATCCATATCAAATACCTATCGCATATAACGAAATCAAAGCCTTTACTGATTGAATTGTCAGTCTCATTAGTTAGAATCGCCAACTAATTCTAATAATAATAATTCTCATCTTTTTATTTTATTCAAAGAAAGAAGGACATTACATGCGCCAACTTCTCAGTGGCTTATCAATCAAAATACAAATTCTTATACCCGTACTATTTTCCGTTGTCTTACTTTTAGCCGGTGTCATTATCGGTGGTGAAAAACTAGAAAGTGCATTCAAAGATGTGTCAGTAGCAACCGACCAGTTAATCTTACATAAAGAAGAACTTAGCGAAATCGTCGACAACAGCTATGGCATGCGCATCAAAGCGATTTACAGTCTATTCAATGCTGATGACGTAAAAACATTGGTTGAAACACTAAACCAAAAACGCGATCAGAATACTCGCCTACTGAATTCATTAGACACAGTGCCAGGCATGCAAGGTGAAGTGGCCGCGATGAACAAAGCGATGAATCACTATGTCGACTTTTCTCGCACCACCATGCTTCCTCTATTAAGAGCGAAACACGGCGATACATCACTCTCTTCAGATTTTGAAAACCGCTACCAGATCGCAATCGACCAAGGCTTTGTTGCGTAATTCAA
>NZ_JBFRMS010000109.1:0-396 GCF_041470505.1 Vibrio sp. 10N.261.55.C5 | reverse complement strand
TATTCATAGTAGTCCACTATTGCAGATTAGTTTCTATTCGATAATTGATTCCTCGGCACGTGCCTCCCGTAACTCTCTTGTATTCAGCTTTTCTTCAAGCCAGATGTTCCTTACTGTTGAGTGACTAATCGAGATGTTAAAACGCTTTCTCATCTCACCACTTATCCTAATAGAGGTTAGGTGAGGCGATTTGAGTGTTAATGAGATGACGATATTTCGAGTCTTTTCATCGATGCGATTATTGTTGTGTGATTGACCATACAGACGTTTCAAAGCAAGTGGGCCATGGGCTTCAAGCAATTGACGGTTGTTGTGAATGCTTTTGACAGAACAACCGCTTTGTCGGGCCGCTTCTCTAACATTCCCTAACTCATTGGCAAGCTCTATAGCCTCGAT
>NZ_JBFRMS010000108.1:0-236 GCF_041470505.1 Vibrio sp. 10N.261.55.C5 | reverse complement strand
CTGAAGGTATGATCTCGACGGATTTTTCGATATTCTTTTTGAATACATATCGCGTCAATGTTGAGGTACTTCGGAACGGGTGTATGCTCAGAGCGCATTAATTTGGCGTTGACTGTGAGGGTCGTTGCCCAATACTCAGGGATGAAGGTATTTTGTAGGTAGTTATTTGCACTGATCATATCAGTAACCCCAGCCAGCCTTAACTCAGGGACTAGACGATCTTGGAACGTATCAAA
>NZ_JBFRMS010000107.1:0-8496 GCF_041470505.1 Vibrio sp. 10N.261.55.C5 | reverse complement strand
CGATCTTGGAACGTATCAAAGGCACGTTCGATGCGACCCTTGCCTTGAGGCGAATTGGCAAAAATAATTTCTATACCCAGCTCTTCACAGGCTCGTTGCATCTGGGAGAAGTGGCAACGTTTTGGTCCACCGAAGATGCCCGCTCTATCGACATAAAGAGTCTTAAAAAGCCCTTTTTTCTTGATATAAGTTTTCATTACTTTGAGGCACCCTTCGGTGGTTTCTGAAGGAAAAAACTCCGCATGAACCTCACTGGTTGCATCATCAATCATGGCGATAAGACAGGATTTTTTATCACCGAACCAAAGGTGCGGACTGCCGTCCATTTGCAGCATTAAGCCTTCGGCTTCCATACGCTCACGTCGTCTTCTTACCTTAGAACGTCGATGTTTGGCTCGTTTTACATGATGGATTTCATGTGCCCAGGTACGAAGCGTCTCCCGTTTTACTTTGATGCCTTCAAATACCTCTAACATATCGGCGAGATGAAGCATGTTAAAGTCGTAATACTTGGCCTTTATAAGAGCTTGAACTTGTTGCTTTAAGGTAATGGGGATTTTATTAGCGGGTGCCCTTCCTGTGTTGCCATGAACCACAAATCGGATACCATCAGAGCGATATCGCCTGAGATAACGTTCAATGGTTCTGCGAGACTTATTGAGGAGCTTAGAGGCATTAGTAATTGAGATTTTACCGAGAGCAACTTTTGCGATGATATCCACGGTAAGCTGAGATTGAGTATTCATAACGATCATCCTATACACCCCTGACTAATTCGTAGCACTAGTCAAAGGATTACGTAAAAATAGAGACCGTCAATTTCCCTCGGTAATTAAGCGAATGACAAAGTCGCTTGGTAGTTACGATACGACAGAATCGCTTGGTGATCACACGTAGTCTGTCTTTTGTTGTAGCAAACTTTTGCCCCATTGTCAGCTAGAGTAAATACTCATTCACACCCTGTTCGTGGGCTTTTGCCCTACTAAAAGTTATCCATTCATCTAATGGCGTTCGTCGTAAACCCCGTTCTGTATCACGGGGGGAAATTCAACGTAACTTCGGAGTGTGCGGACTATCGGTCAAGGCGTCTTACATTAGTTCATAAGCCAATTTGGTTATTGATTCTGTTCTTCTCTTAGTCTGCTCTTCGTTCCAATTGTTCAAATCAAAATAACCTTTATACATTCAATGTTAACAAGAGAGGCGGACGCTACCCTATAGCTACCTAGCGAAATTCCTATGCTCAAATGGGCATACGAAGCCATTTCCAAACTAGGTGAACGGACACGCATTGCCAGTTGGGGAACCATGTGGCTTGGCTGGGACAAACTACAGGATATACTTAGTGGATACTATCTGAGCAAGGAAACGACTGGATTTATGGGTTTTTAGACTGATTTCTGATCAAGAGACAGGTATGAGACTGCATGGGTAGAAACGTTGGATAGAGCTGTTAAAAGGGCTTTGATTCAATGACCACTATAAAAATAGTCGGTACGGAAAATTAACCGCATTCAATATGGCCTAGAACAATGTTCTGCATAGTACAATATGATATGTTACGCACATAATTTGGGTTGTTGTTATGAGAACCCCATCATCCATATTTGGGAAGTATTATGTCTGAGTCTAGTAATTCATATTTTAAATCTTTAGTTGAACTTGCTTCCGAGTCTTGGCGCTTTGCCAAGGCAAATGAGCGTGTTTTAGCCAAATTGGCTATGAAAGATCAAACTCGCTTTCAAAGTCAGCTGAAGTGGTTTGTTAAAAAGATTGCTGATGAGCTGGAGACTAGCGGTTTGAAAATTATCGATTTAGAAGGTCAAGATTACGATGCTGGCATGGCTGTATCTGCGATAAATATTGATGATTTTGACGAAAGTGAAGAGCTATATATTGACCAAGTACTATCCCCTTTGATTATGAGTGAAAAGGGTATTGAACAGATGGGTACAGTTATTCTTGGGAGTAAAAAATGAAAAACTTTGTTGGCATAGATCTGGGTACTACGAACAGTGCGATAGCATCATTTGATGGTCAAAAAACAAAAATTTGGAAAAGCCCTGAACAAAATGACATTACCCCATCTGCAATTTATCTCGATAGACGAGGAAATAAGTTAGTTGGACAACGAGCTTATGAACAAGCTGCTCGCAGTCCAAGTAATTCAGCTGTACTTTTTAAAAGGTTGATGGGAACGAGTACCCCAATAGAATTTAAAGCCGTTCATGAAGTAAAGACACCAGAGCAGTGCTCTGCTGAAGTTTTGAAAACGCTCTATGGATACTTGAATGAAGAGCTTCGACTAGACCCAGAAACCGGTGTTGTTATTACCGTTCCAGCAGCATTCAACCAAATGCAAAAAGATGCAACTGTTGATGCAGCTAACTTGGCCGGTATAAATAACGTTGCTTTGATGCAAGAACCAGTTGCCGCTGTAATGAGCGTTATGAAAGAAGGGGCATTGGATGGTACCTTTCTTGTTTACGATTTAGGTGGTGGCACTCTTGATATTGCGATCGCAGAAAGTCATAGAGGTAAAGTAAACCTTCTATCTCATGGTGGCATTGCTATGTGTGGAGGTCGTGATTTTGACCGACTCCTTATGGATAAAATTGTTAAACCATGGTTAAGAAATAACTTCAATTTGCCTGATAACTTTCTCGTCGAGCCTAAGTATTCAACCATGGTGAGAATGGCAAACTATGCGGCCGAGAGGGCTAAGATTGAGTTATCATCCAAAGAGGCAGCCGTAATTTCATTGTCAGAAACAGAGATAAGAGAGTTTGATCTCGACGGTGAAGAGATATATTTAGATATCGAGATTTCTAGAGATGAGTTTGACCATCTAATTAATAATTTAGTTCTAGAGTCTGTAGAGGCTGCACGAGAGGCTTTATCAAAAGCGCATCTTACTCCTGATTATATTGAGAGAGTTGTATTTGTTGGCGGACCAACTAATTACAAGCCGCTTCGTGACAAGGTTTGTTTTGAATTGGGGATTAAGGGTTCAACCGAAGTAAACTCGATGACAGCTGTAGCTGAAGGCGCAAGTATTTTTGCAGAGTCAATAGATTGGACTACACAAAATCGTGAAAGAAAGTCATCTCGTGGGGTCATTGAGTCTAAGGGAGCACTATCTTTGGTATTCAAATTTCAAGCTAGAACTCCTAATAAAGCATCGAAGATAGCAATTAAATTTGATGACTATACCGAGGGTTATGAATATCAAGTCGATAGTATAAGCACTGGTTGGACGTCGGGTAGAGTTGCTCTTGAAGCTATGTCAACGGTCACCGTCCCACTGGGAATTATGGGGGAAAACCTATTTAAAGTGTTCGTATTTGACCCTTTAGGTACTACGGTAGCAATAAAAGATAGTCAAATATCTATTACAAAAACATCTGCAACAGTAGAGGCTATACCAGCATCCCACTCGATCTCGATCGAAGCATTGAGTAGTTTAGGTGGTAAATCTAGCTTGTCGTACTTAGTCAAATCAGGCGACTCGTTGCCGGTTAAAGGTACAAAGATGTTTAAGGCTGCAGAAACTCTTAGAGCAGGCACGGACAATAGTATAAATATAAAGCTTTGGGAAGGTGACATAGAGGATCCTGTAACAGACAACAGACCAGTGGGTGTGCTGAAAGTTTCTGGCCATGATTTTGAAGTTGGAGTCGTACCAGCGGGTGCTGACATTGAGTGTATTTATGAAATTTTTGATTCCGGTGCGATCAATTTAGAGGTCTCAATACCATGTATTGGTGGTGTATTTAACGCAGGCAAGAACTTCTACTCTCGACAAGAGAACCAAATCAACCATGCTGATTCAAAAGCAATTATTTCTATGGAAGCCGATAGCTTAAAAGAGCGAGTTAGCGAGATACGAGATATTCTAGATAATGATGAAATCAATCGAGTATTCGAAAATGTGACTTTGGCAGAAGACAAAAATCAAAGAGCAGTCACCCCAGAAGAATCTCAGGAAGCAATGGAAAAGCTACTGGAAGCCAAGCGTCAGTTGTCAAAAGTTAGAAGTCAGAACTTATCAACTATCAGAGCATTAGAGTTCGATAAGATGAAAAATACTTATAGTGAATATATTGAACAGTATGCTGAAGAATCAGATCACGCAGTGGTTATAAAGCTTATGAATACTGCCCAAAATGCAATTGCAAGTAAGTCACATGACTTTGAGGTGGCAATGGATGAACTACGCTCAAAGAATTTTGAAATTCTGTATAAACAAGACTGGTTTGTTGTTGAGCAGTTTAAGGTTTTGTGTTCTGAAGAGGCTGCGTTTATTGATAAAGCTAAGTTTAACGAATGTGTGCAGCAAGGTATACATTGTATCGAGAATAACAATATAGATGAATTAAGAACAGTAAACTTCCATTTGTTCCAAAACCGAGTGGGTGGTGCTCCTGATCTAGATTCTACAGTCTTTGCGAATATAGTAGAAAGCTAAGATGAACAGCGTGTTATTGCCAATGCGATACAGGTTACCTTCTGGTGAAGTGATTATTGAACGGTTACTTTTAGTAGACTCAGCTGCAATATACAAACTTGATAATAAGACAAATATTATCATCGTAACTCAGGATCTATGCAGCTTATGGGTTAAAAACGATTATTTACCCAGAAATTTGTTTAATTCTATCAATGTGGGTAGTGAAGAATTTCATTATTTTGAAATAGAAGATTGTTTTTCGGTATCTAGTTTTGATACTGGTCTCGGTTTAGTTGATTTTTCGCAGGCTCTATCATTCACTCATGCCTATTTAAATTCGAAAGAAAAACCAGGCAGTACTAAAAATAGTCTCTTTGTAGAAAAGTACTCAGTGCTTCTGCCTTTAGATTTAAGTAGTGATCTTGACAACGAGCTGTCTTATAAGTTGTGGTTAACAAATGGTGTGAGCCTTAAGGACAGTTCTTTCAAGGCAGTATCAAAATTAACTCCGTTGAATGATGCTGAGCTTGAAGAGTGCTTTGAGTTAGCTGGAGTGGACTATGTATTAGAACCGTCAGACTCTACTGTGAATGAGTCTTTGTGCGAGTTTGAACTGTTTGGCAGAGAGTCACTGGAAGAGTTTGTCAATGAGTACATAGTTGATGTAATAAACCACCGTGACTCTTATAGGAAAATGGGTATCGAGGGACCGTCATCTTTTATCCTATATGGCCCACCCGGATGCGGGAAAACATATGCTGCGGAAAAGCTCGTGAATCACTTGGGCTGGCCAGTTTTTAAGGTGGACTCTGCATCAGTAGCAAGTCCCTACATTCATGAAACAAGCAAAAAAATTTCTGAAGTATTTAATGAAGCAATGAGGTGCTCGCCTAGCGTTATTCTCATCGATGAAATGGAATCCTATACATCAAATAGAAGTACAGCCAAAGACCATAAACTTGAAGAGATTAATGAGTTTCTAAGACGGATACCAGAAGCTATAAATGCTGGCGTGTTGATTATAGGAATGACGAACTTCATCGAAGATATTGACCCAGCGCTAAAGCGTAAAGGCCGTTTTAACCATCTGATAGAAATCGGTATTCCAAATGAAAGCGAGATCAGGGCTTCATTAAATTTTTTGACGCAAGGGTTACCACTTGAAAGTGAAGTAATTAAAGATGAAGTCATTGATAGTTTGATTGGGCGTACGTTGGCAGATATTGACTTCGTAGTGAAAGAGGCTGCTAGAAAAACTGCAAAAGACAGAATAAGTACACTTGGTCACAATGAGTTAATGTCTGCGATTGAATTGTTACCGATGATACCTTCAATTAATAAAAATAAAATCGGATTTCTGTGACTATGAATATTAAAGAAAACCCATTCTTTCTCTTAAACGCAACATTACGTAATACTAGAGCTGAACTTTCAGAGCTAGAAGAAGAGTTTAGTTTGTTCAATGACTCAGACCGAGATCTTTTAAGTGAAGTAATCTCCCCTCGCTTGAGAGCTCAGTCAGAGTTAGGTTGGTTGATTGGAGTGACAGAACCAACTGTTCTCCGAGCACTTGCCATTAAATCACTAAATGATCTTATCGATCTTAGACATTTACACGCACTAGATCAGTTGAACTTAATTTCGTCATCATTGAGCCTTTACAAAGGTGAAAGTCACAAACTTGTCAAAGATTCAATTTTGAGGTTAGCGGACCTTTTTGAAGGTTTACACCTCCGTTTAGATGAAGTCATGATTCTGCTTAATCAAGAGAGAAAGTACTCTGGTTTCCCATTATTAAGTGATACTTCACAGCTAGAGGACGGAGTTAATCTGCGAAAGGACTACTTCAATCAGTCTATTAAAGACTCATTGGATAGGTTGGATAGTCAGATGCTGGTATCTTTAGTAACTGATATTGTTGATAAAAATTCAATGAGTGGTGTTAGGCAGTGCTATACACTTGTTCAAGATCTAGTTGATTATTATGAGGTGGCCACAAAGCATGCTCTTGCTGAAGAAACTGCATCTATTGAGTCGTTGATTGAAAATATCATGACAATGACCACTAGTCAGTACTCGAATGACCATTTGGACCAACTTATATCGAAACTAATAACTAGCCTAAGAGGCTGGGATACAATAGCTCAACCTATTCAAGTTAGTTTCCAAGGGAAAGGGTTAGAGCATGAAGAGAGCAAAGAATTGGCGTACAAAGTTCGCGATCTTAGTTTGTATATGTTCAATGAAATGCTTCAAGATGACATAACAAAAAAACTAAGCGAGATTAGCCTTGAGCTTTTTGGAGAAGTAACCAGCTTTTCAGAGCGTGTGGAAAAAGACATTGCCGACATTAAAGATATTGAGTTTGAAAGACAGCAAAGAGCCGAAAATGAAGCTAGGGAACAAGTAAAACATGAGCTTGAGATGGCTTATAGCGCTGAGATAGGTCTTGCTTTCAAAGACGAATTGAAGATTAGCGCATCAGGTATTTCTTGGAAAGGGGCTTTTGTTAGGTTTGAAGATATTACTTTCTATAGCTATCAAGTAATAAGCAGAAGCCTAACGACAGATTATATATTTGAATATGGTGGCACTAATCGTACTTACAAAATAACCACAAAGAAACAGGAGCATTTTAGCGCCTTGTTAGATAGGTTTTGGAAAGGTACTGGTTATAAGCTGATGATAAATTTTGCAATTGATGTTGTGTGCAAAGCAAAGGATCATTTTTCTGGTATTGGTGTTCGAGACGATGGGCTCGTTCTACACAGGAAAAAGTTTCTTCGAGCGAGTGAGCCAGTTTTGGTGCCATGGAGTCGTTTGTCTTCCAACGTATACAATGGCCAATGTACATACAGTCTTGTTGGAGATAGTAAAGTTAATGCAAGCTTAGATGTCAGTGCTACGAACTACCATATGTTTAGCACACTGGTTAGCGTTATGATGGATAAGAGAGCTTCTCGATTAAGTGAAGTCTTTGGGGTGAATTAGTTTAATGAGTAATAAGAATCCCAAAGGGTTTAGTGGTTTATCACAGCTGCACTCAAAGAGTGAAGACAAAGCTGATTCAGTCGAATCTGATTTTCAGTCTGACCCCTCTACAGACACCATAACAACGCCCCTATCTAAGACTCAGTCTGGTTCACAGCGTGATAACACTGTAGATGTAGGCTCAGAATCAGAAGTTACGGATGGAACATTACAAGATGAACAACAGGAAGGTAACAAATCGGGTATAAGTTGGGGGTATATATTTGGTTTTTTACTCATTGTCGGTATTTTCATGGCAATAAGTCAGGGTAATGATAGTCCTAGTTCCGTACCTAAGGCTGCTACCGGTAGTAGTTTAGCCAATCCAACAGCAAAGACTCCAACAGCTTCTCAATTAGGAAGTTCGTCTGTCGTAGGTAAAACCAACAAGCCAAGAAATGAGACTCCTAAGCTTCAGTATAATAAACCGCCTGTCGGTTCAAATAATATACTTTCAGTGTCGCAGATTCGTTGGTGTACTCGTGAAATCATGCGTATTGATGCGATGAGAAATATCTTCGATACAAACGGAGGTATAGATGAGTTCAATCGAATTGTTAATGACTATAATAGTAGGTGTAGTAATTATCGCTATCGACAACGAGATCTCTCTAAAGCTGAGCGAGAAGTAGAAACACACAAGTCTACAATTACTACAGAAGCGATACGAGAGGCAAAACTAATTGATCAACGCTTTAAGAAAACATCGAATGTGTCAACTAAGAGCGCTTCAAATAAACCGAACGCCCAGTTAACACGAGAAGTACAACAACTTTTAACCGTCCTAGGATATAAGCCTGGTCCAATTGATGGTGATTACGGACCGGGAACAGCGAGTGCGATAAAGGTTTTCCAGCGTGACTCGGGTTTAGCTCAAACAGGAAGAGTAGATAGAGAACTACTTTCTTCGCTTCGGAGCAAAGAGCGATCTAAATCTTCACTTAATGTTGGAGTCAAAACTAACAACCATCAGAGTAATGATAATGGAATCCCTGCGAATGCCAAAATTGACTACA
>NZ_JBFRMS010000106.1:0-4571 GCF_041470505.1 Vibrio sp. 10N.261.55.C5 | reverse complement strand
GCCTCCTCCTACTCGATTGTCTAAAAAATCCCCAATGTCGATGTGATTTTGGGCAGAGAATCCCATTTTTGTCGTCCTTCTCATGCTTGTGATAATGTTAAAGGTGAAACTGCGACCCGCTTAACATCTCATTTTCACTTACATTGATTGCATATCAAGCCTTCTGTATTTTTGCTTTATTCTTAATCGCCAATGGAAGGAAGCTGTGCCTGTTAAAGCCTTTGCAAAACAAATATCTGCGACACGCGACCATCGTCTGTTGGCTGAGTCTCTTTTTGACTATCTGGTTAAGGTACTTACTCCAAAAGGGATAGGAATATTTGCTGAACCGACGCCGGAGAGCGACGCATTACCGATTTTTTCTTATGGCGACCTAACCTCATTGGCGAGCTACC
Organism: Vibrio sp. 10N.261.55.C5; assembly: GCF_041470505.1. Taxonomy (NCBI): domain Bacteria; kingdom Pseudomonadati; phylum Pseudomonadota; class Gammaproteobacteria; order Vibrionales; family Vibrionaceae; genus Vibrio; species Vibrio sp. 10N.261.55.C5. The sequence continues at coordinate 4,176 of NZ_JBFRMS010000106.1, read as the reverse complement.
CCTCTACATTTTGGCCGTGGGTCTCACAGTTTGATACCGCAGACGGGGTTTTGCCAATGGCTATCAACACCTGCAAGTGGGAACACATGAAAGTGCTTGGTGGGGAGTCGTTTATCATGATGCTCGACAACGCACCTGCCTCCAGAACTTATTTAATTGTTCAAAATTGCAATGCTGAGAAGGTTAATCAAACCTTTGACCAAGATCTTGATGTGTTACAGCTCGCGGCTGCCCGTTGGCAATGTATTCGTGCCGAAAAGAACGCGGCGCTAGAAATCAAACACAGAGACACACGTGAAGCTCAATACTTAGATGAGATAAAGTTACGTGAGCTGTTTGTAGAGAACATGAAGCTGGTTCATCAGGTCGCGCTTGAGCTTTCTAACCCTGAGTCACTCGATGCTTTGTATAAAGCATCGGTTGAGGCTGTGCGAGACAGGTTAGGGTTTGATCGTGCGATCTTCATGTTGCTTGATATGAAAAAGCGTTGTTTCAGCGGCACTTATGGCACTGACGAAGCGGGTAAAACCAACAGTGAACACCACACTCAATACGATTTGCACCAACTTGAAGCGGAATACATTGAAGCGCTGTCTGATAACCATACTAATCTAGTCATCATCGATAATGCGCCCCTGTATACAGAAGGTAAGGTGGTCGGGCAGGGGTGGAATGGCATGCTTATCTTGCATGAAGGCGACAAACCTGTCGGCTGGATCGCCATGGATAACTACATTCATCGCTCACCGATTACTAACTATCAAAAGCAGATGCTTGAGTCTTTTGGCTCTTTGCTTTCTCAAATCTATATTCGCAAGCGCCAAGAGCAGAACATACGTATGTTGCACTCGAGTATGGTTGAGCTGTCCCGATGCGATAGCGTCAGTGAAGTCTGTAAGTCCGCGGTTAGTTTTGCGATTCAACATCTAGGTATCGATCGACTGGCTGTTTTCCTAACAGACAAAAAGTGCAGTTACATGCAAGGTACTTGGGGCACTGACATCAAAGGCGATATTGTCGATGAGTCCTATTATCGCTCTGAGCTGGTGGAACGTGACATTGTAGCCGCAGCTCGTGCTTGCCCTAATCAAGTTGCCTTTGAAGAATCAGTTCCTATCTACCACGATTTCAATATTGTGGGAGTCGGTTGGACGGCAATGACCATGCTCACCACCAATACGGGTGAGCCGATTGCGTTTATCGCTGCTGATAACCTATTAACTCGCAGTCCTTTAACCTCACAGCTTCGTGAGGTAATACGTATCTTTGCTTCGAGCCTTGCTGAGGTGCTGCAAAGAACCATGGCTCAAGAAGAACTGAAAAAGCTCAATGAAACATTGGAGCAAGAAGTCAGTAAGCGTACCCAAGAGCTAGAGTTGGCGAATGAGCAATTGGATATCATTTCTAAGCTAGATCCTCTTACGCGCCTTGGAAACCGCCGTATGTTGTCGCAGGTTCTAGAAGACTTGAACGGTGACGATCAAGGTGCCTTTGCCTTACAGAACGAAATTACATTTGGCTTGATTCTTGTCGACCTCGACCACTTTGGTTTGTACAACAGTGTCTATGGTCATACTGAAGGGGATGCGGCTCTGAGGACGGTAGGTGAGATACTGAATGCCCATGTTCACAATGATAAAGAAACCTTCTGCCGGATTGGCGGAGAGGAGTTTATGTTGTTGATGATTGGCACGAATCACTCAGAGACAAAGCAACGTGCAGAGTCGATTAGAAAATGCATTGAAGAGGCAAAAATCCTGCATTGTGAAAGTAGTACCAGCCCATATTTAACGGCATCCGTTGGCTATGCCTCGATAACGTCTGACCAGCATCAGTTCGATTTTGATTTGTTGTATGGCAAGGCAGATAAAGCCTTGTATCAAGCCAAAGACTCGGGGCGAAATCGAATTGTTTCTGCCTTAAAACGTAAAAAAGTCACAGCCTCTCTTTCTTAAAATAAAGGCCGTTGATCTCAAGATGATCAACGGCCTTTGTGCTTTACTGTTCTTGATGAACAGCGTCGACTAAAGATTTTCTAGCGAACTATTATGCTTTTTACTCGCAACTCTCTTGGGCTTCTTCACCGTTTTGATTGCCAGCTCAGGGCTCCATGTTTGGGCTGGTGAACCGGCTTCACCATAAAGGCTTTGGTTTAGCTTGGTGAGTTCGGCTTCAACGGTTTGTAACGTCTCATCACTTAGATCTGTATTTTCAGATTTCCATTGCTCAAATAAGGTTCTGGTCATCACGCCATCTTTCGTTCTTAGAGCTTCAATAAGCGCTTCTGCGGTATCTGATTGACGTTCAACAGTGTGTGTTGGTGTTGTCGTTACGCCGCGGCGTGACCAGAAGTAGAATGCCAATGCTGAGCTGATTAGCCACAAAGCTGCAAATAGGGCGGTGAGATATGGCCAGATCCCAGGGCTATCCACAGTAACAACCGTCGGGTTTACTTGTTGGGCGGGCGTAGCAGTTACTGGTGGAGTGCTTGACGTTGCGCGATCACTTGCTTTTACCGCTAACTCTAGCCCCTGCGCTTTGCTTGTTTGTTCTGATTGCAAATCGGTGTTAAACCAAGCTTGAGACACATCAGGAAGCGAGATGTTTCCTGCCTCTTTCGGAATCAAGACTTGCTTGTAAACAACGACAGAATCACCTGACTGAGTTGTGCCAAATTGCGGCTTCTCTTCATAAACACGTACCGAATTAGGGTAGGTGATATTCAGTTTTGGCAACTGGTGTTGCGTTAAGTTGCTAGCCGTCATCGTGATGGTACGAGTTAACGAATCACCCGCTTCCATTTCAATGGTTTGGTTGTCGCCTTCTAAACCATTACTATTTCCCAGTTGATTGCCTTGGCTATCTGACCATTGTTGAATCAGTTTGAAGTTTGATGTTGGTAACCACTCACCTTGGTAGCCTTTTGGTACGTCCTTCACAGTTACATCTAAGATTTCAACGGGCGTGTCGAGCTGGAACAGACGCGTTGTACTGGAGTTGTTGGTTGAGTAAACAACGGCTCCATTCAGCTTCGGTCCATTCAGCTTAAACTGTCCGGCCTTTTGTGAAGAGATACGGAAAGACTGTTGAACTACCGTCACCTCTTGTCCATTGAGAACATCTTGAAATTGCTTCGATTCACCAATAGGTTCCACATCTAAGCCCGGCGAGCTCGGTGGCGCTATTTTAGGATCTTGCAGCCTTCTTGGGTCAGCTTTGATGATGAGTTTTACATCAAGCTCAGCCACTTCTTCTGGGTACAGCGAGTTCTTGCTGAGATTAAGCTGGAACTCTGCCATATCATGTTGAGTTGGAGCGGCTTTGTTAATTGCAACATTGATGGTGATAGGCTTGGTTTTTGCCCCTTCAATATCAAAACTCGGGATTTGCAACTTACCCAAACGCAGTGGAGCAAGGCTAATGTTCCATTCACTTGATACCGAACGGCTGCCATTGACGATTCGCATCGACGACCCAAAGTTTGGTGTGCCAACATAGAAATCCTGCTGGAGCGCTGTTAGATCTAGAGCATCAGAGGAGACCTTTTCATCGGTTGCAACTCTAAGAAGGAACACTTCATCTTTGGTGACACTGTTATGTGAAACGCTCGCCACGGCGTTTGCAGCCAATACTGAGAAGGACGAGAAAGCTCCCAACAACAATGTTAGGAGTACGGATAAAAATGGCTTGTTTAAAAATCGCATGGTTACCACTTTTTGTTCTGGTTGTTAGGAGCACTTTTTTGTCGTGCTTGTAAAATCATTTGCGCTTTAAGCAGTTGGCTCGGGTCACGGGCGCTTTCTACTTGCTCAAGTTTTCGCATGTCAGGGTCGCTCGACAGAGGTTGATCTGAGGTTTGTGCTACAGCTTGCTGACTACTTTGCTCACCATCTTCTTTTGAAGCTTGTTGTGCGCTAGCACTTTGAGGTGTAGCGCCTTCTTGGTCACTCTGTTTCGGCTGATCACTGTTACTTTGTTGCGTGGCTTGCTTGTCGTCTTGTTTAGACTTTTCAGAGTCAGAGTGATTTTCAGGTTGGCCTTGAGATGAGTTTTGGTCTTGGCTACCGCGTTGATCTTGGTTACTGCTTTGATCTTGTGACTTGCCATTGTCAGCGGAGCTTTGTTGTTGATCCTGAGAGCTTTGCGAAGAATCATTTTGCTGACCTTGCTGACCTT
>NZ_JBFRMS010000105.1:0-1055 GCF_041470505.1 Vibrio sp. 10N.261.55.C5 | reverse complement strand
AAGATTTTAGCTACAACACCAGCACCAACTGTACGGCCACCTTCGCGGATTGCGAAACGTAGACCTTCGTCCATTGCGATTGGAGCGATTAGCTCAACAGTCATTTGAACGTTGTCACCTGGCATTACCATTTCTACGCCTTCTGGTAGAGTGATGTCGCCTGTTACGTCAGTTGTACGGAAGTAGAACTGTGGACGGTAACCTTTGAAGAAAGGAGTGTGACGGCCGCCTTCGTCTTTAGAAAGTACGTATACTTCAGACTCAAACTTAGTGTGTGGGTTGATAGAACCTTTCGCAGAAAGTACTTGACCACGTTCAACGTCATCACGCTTAGTACCACGTAGAAGTGCACCAACGTTCTCACCTGCACGACCTTCGTCAAGCAGTTTACGGAACATTTCAACACCAGTACAAGTAGTAAGAGTAGTCTCTTTGATACCAACGATTTCTACTTCGTCACCTACACGTAGGATACCGCGCTCGATACGACCAGTTACAACAGTACCACGACCTTGAATTGAGAATACATCTTCAATTGGTAGTAGGAACGGTTGGTCAACTGCACGCTCTGGCTCAGGAATGTAAGAATCTAGTGCTTCTGCAAGCTCAACGATCTTGTCTTCCCACTGCTTCTCGCCGTTTAGTGCGCCAAGTGCAGAACCTTGGATAACTGGTAGGTCATCACCTGGGAAGTCGTATTCAGAAAGAAGTTCACGAACTTCCATCTCAACTAGCTCAAGTAGCTCTTCGTCATCTACCATGTCACATTTGTTCATGAATACGATGATGTAAGGGATACCAACTTGACGACCGAGTAGGATGTGCTCACGAGTTTGAGGCATAGGGCCGTCAGTCGCAGCAACAACTAGGATACCGCCGTCCATTTGTGCAGCACCAGTGATCATGTTTTTAACATAATCCGCGTGTCCTGGACAGTCTACGTGTGCGTAGTGACGTGCTGGAGTGTCGTACTCAACGTGAGAAGTTGCGATTGTGATACCGCGCTCACGCTCTTCTGGAGCGTTATCGATAGATGCGAAATCTTTAGCAACACC
>NZ_JBFRMS010000104.1:0-14823 GCF_041470505.1 Vibrio sp. 10N.261.55.C5 | reverse complement strand
AACTACCTTGAAAAACACCGAACCAATTGAACGCCAATGTTGAATTGTATCGAGGGCTTTATTGATAACCCAATTATCAAGGGTGTCTGACAAACCAAGCTTATAGATCTCAGGTAAGAATTGTCCAGGTCCAAGAAGTCCCTTAATTGGGTGATTCCATCTGATAAGAGCCTCACAACCGACTAATGAATTATCCCTAGTACAGACTTTAGGTTGGAAGTGAAAGATAAACTGATTGTCATGTAGACCTCGAAGTATTTCATTCTTAATATTGTGTTCATTTAATTCAATTCTGTCACCGTCATGCAAAAAGTAAACTTGGTTTTGGCCTTGTTGTTTCGCCTCATAAAGGGCAAATTCAGACTGTCTTATTAATTGTTCAGGTTTTACATATGTTTCGTCCGGAAAAGTACTTATACCAGCACAAACGGTAAGTTCGCATTGAGAACCTTTATGCGAAAAATTTAGTGGGAGTTGATTCTTAAAATAAGAAAAATCATTATAGACATCATCACTTAATTTTTCGATAATGATGTAAAACTCATCTCCACTCAAACGAATTACAGATCCGTTTTCTTTTATTAAATCATTGATTTTAAAGTAAAAGTCATTAAGAAATTCATCTCCAAATGTATGTCCAAACTTTGAGTTCACATGTTTGAAATTATCAATATCTATAATCGCGAGAAGGAGTGTTGAAGAAGTATTGACTGCTCGAGACATTGCATTAGACAATTGTGTGTATAAGTCGACTCGATTGACTAGGCCATGTGTAGGATCAAGGTAAGCGATTTGCTCGATTAATTTTTCTTGTTGTTTAAGCTGTGTAATATCAGTCGATGCACCACATAGAGCATACACGTTACCACGTTTATCGAATAACGGTACTTTTCGCGTATTTACTGTTTGTTGTTTTCCAGAGTCTCTTCGCCAATAAGTCTCTATTTCACAATATTGGATACCTGTATCCATAACGCTGTTGTCGATAGAATTTATTTCATTAGCTATCTCAGGAGGGAAAAAATCAGTGTCTTTTTTTCCAGATACAGTATCTACACCTTGGTTAAACTGCTCTCGCATTTTTTTATTGGCATAAATATATTTTCCCTTTCGATCTTTAAGATATATGTAATCATCTACCGTATCTAAAATTGATTTAAGCTTTAGTTGTTCGTTATTAATTACTTTTTGTCTGATGAATACGTATGACAACAATGCAAAGAGTACTGTTACAACCAATAACAATAATATTGAAATAATATCTTGATTTTCTTTGTAGAAAGATTTTGGATTATTAATATAAAGGCTATTAATAGGTAGTCTTTTAATGTCTATGTTATGTTTTTTCAACTGTAGAAAATCAAAATATGCAATAGTAGGAGCATTTATTATAATATCAGGTAGTTCAATATTATCGATGCTAAGAGTTTTTAAAATCAACTCCCCAGCGGTAAAACCTTGTACCTCATGACTCAAAATAATACCACCAGTAGCTCCTTGACCAATACCATGTTTATATGGATGATATATTGGGGCTTTTGTATTATTAGTAATAAATGTAAGTGACTCATCAAAATTCAAGTGGCTGCTATTGGAATCTTTATATGCAGATAAAAGTATGATTGGATTTTTTTCTCTGTCTAATAAAGAAATTTTTCCTGACAAGTCTTCCCATGTTAAATATGATAAGTCTAAAACTCTCAGGAATTCGCTTGAGTTTTTTGTCTTATTCTTTAGCTCAACCAGGTCAGCTTGGCCAGAAGTTGTTGAGTCTACAATAACTGTTAATGTACTTATTCTAGGATGAATAGATTGAATTAACTTAACATTTTCTTCTAAAGGAGTATGCTCCATAACGCCTTTGATATCTGAATCGTGAGATAAACTAACCGATTTTTTTTGATCGTTTACTCCCATAAACACTAAAGGAAGGCTTTTAAATAACCCTTCCCTGTTATTGAACACAAAGTTCAGCGCGTTGTCATCCGTACTTAGGACTAAGTCATAACTTGTTTTTGATACTTTAAGCTTGTGTGATAAAGAAGCTTTAAAATTATCTATGTTCGTTTTCCCAGGAAATCTTTTAGAATCCATGTAGTGGATGTCTAGTTCAATATTTTGTCCTTTTAAAGCGTTACTCAACCCTGTTTCAATAGATTCATACGAAGGGAAATTTGTGTGATACGAATGTATGACTAAAAGTTTCCATTGCTCTTTAGCGGAAAGCGAGAGGCTTAAAATGATGCTTATGATCGTAAGGCATAGCTTAAAATAGCTATTTAATTTCAATGTCAATTCCTTATTCCTGAGCATAGTTAATTAAGATCTTTTGGCCGCTGGACTTTTTCTTAATCAAAGTAAACTTTTAACGCGATTGTTCTTTTTTATTCTCAACGAAGACATTATTCCGGTCATTTTTCTCATTAAGTTACATAACTTTAGTTAATTGCTCACCATAAGAGTGTAGTTGCATTTGAATGCAAGTGCTATTGCAACACAAACTATACCATCTATTGATAGTCGAAATCTTGTCGGTATGAATTATCGTTATAGGTTTTATTGATTTATGAAGCCTATCAATGCTTAAAAATTCGATGCCAGAAGGCAATATGATTTTTAATATGTCTTTACGTTGCAATCCCTTAGCTTCAAAGTCATATACGTAATTCAATGACAAACTCTCAATAGACCAATGTAAAAGGTTAACCTCGTACTATAGAAAATACATCAATCAATACATACCATCTATATTTACAGATCGATGGGGTTAAACTTGACCTTGCATAAAATAGTTGATTAATAATACAATAATGCATTATCAAACAGGGTTTACCCAAGATACAATTTATTGAGAAACAGCAATGAAAGCGATTACTTACCAAAAGACTACAGATACTTTTATATTAAAGACCTTGCCAAAACCATCGATTGAAAATGAGTTTGATGTGATCGTGAAAGTTTTTGCTGCTGGACTGAATCCTGTTGATGGCAAGATAAATAACTGGGCCAGCTTAGTTGATAATATGGATGATAATTTTGTTGGTGGTCTTGACGTCTCCGGTGAAATTGTTGAAGTTGGCGCTAAAGTGTCAAACTGGGAAGTTGGAGATCAAGTACTCTATCATGGAGATATGAGGCGCCATTCTGGTGGTTTTTCCGAATTCTCGGTACACGACAGTAGAACTCTCATTCAAAAACCTAATGTCAGCCACGAAATTGCTGCTGCAACTCCATGTGCGGCTTGGACGGCTTATCGAGCTCTACATGATAAAATTAATATAATCGGGTGTGAAAGTTTATTTATTGCTGGTGGAGCTGGAGGGGTTGGAAGTTTCGCCATCCAGTTAGCAAAAATCGCAGGAGTTAAAAGTATAATAACTACCAGCTCAGAGGCTAAACATTCTTATGTTAAGTCTCTTGGGGCTACACATGTGATCGATTATCGGACACAAAATGTTATCGAAGAAGTTATGAAGGTTACTTCTGGTTTAGGCGTAGATTTTGCTCTTGATTGTGTAGGCGGTAACAATGCTTATATCTGTTCACAAGTGTTGGGCTTTGAGGGCGAAATGGTTGAATTAGTCGATGTTGTCAACCCTACGCTTTATCCTGGTGCAAAAATGAACGGTCTGAGTTTTCATCAGATAAGTCTTGGGTCTGGTCATATAAATGGTGATAAAGGGCGTAAAACAATTGTCACTGCAGGTATCACTTTCTCTCAACTGCTAGAGTCAAAGTTGATAGTCGTTCCTGAACTGAAAGTTATTTCATTAGAAGATGTTCCCAGTTCCTTAAATGATATAAGAAAGAAAAAAACTTTGGGAAAAATTGTAGTACAGGTTGCGGAGCACTAGACAAGGCCCAGAGATTTGTCAATAAAACCTTCGAAATACACCATCAAGCAGTATATATCTGATTTGGTGGTGTAAGCAAACACAGTCTCGTTGTCTTGAAATTATCATTCTTCAGAAAAATAATCTCGTAGTGTGTTTACAACCAGATTATGATCTTCTTCTTGCGGGAGTCCTGATACTGTAATCGCCCCCACAAGCCCAGAACCTATAATACGAATGGGAAAAGCTCCCCCATGGTCGCAGTACTCCTTAGCATCAATATGTGCTAACCGTTCAAACTCACGTTGCTTGAAAGAATTGTATTGACCAAGATAATAAGAACTATGGCCGTAGCGCAACACGGATTGACGCTTACGTTTTGCCCAACATTGATTATCTTTGCTTGTTTCTGGCATTGCATAACTAAACAGCACTTGCTCAAAAGCATAGATCTCAATCACAACTGAAGCTGAAAGTTCCTCCGCTTTTAGTTTGATTGCATAGCCTAAATTCCAGGCTATTTCGTTGTTGAATTGATCGAACTGAAGTTCGGTTTCCTGTTCTAATAATTGAGTGAGATGCTCGCTACTCATTGACTAATTTCCGTTATAATATTTTGATAATTAGTATCTTTACTGGGTGATGGTTCTTTATAACCACTCTATCATACGTATATTTAGCCGTTACAGGGTGCTGTTAAACGACTCTTCAAACCATAGTACATCGACCATCTTGTATGCTATTTACAAATTGACAATAATAGTAAGCGTAAATTCGAACATGGCCTCGTATCATACTAATGGTCGTATTTATGATGAACATTAACAAGCCATTTTAAGTCGATATAGGAATTATGCCAGCATGTTACCACTGGCACTCATGTTAATGTGGTTACCGATGTATTGTTAAACATGAGGTCCACTGCAAAGTTCATCAGGCCTGATAAATGGTCATGAGGTCGTTTATACTACATGACCATTTATTTCTTACTCTAAGATAATTTACAACTTCTTAGTTGTAAGCACCACTAGCATAATGTAACTCATAACTATGGCTGTAAATCTCTATAACATTTCCAAATGGGTCTTCTACAAAAATCATACGGTAAGGTTTCTCGCCTGGAAAATAAAAGCGAGGTTTATCCATACGTTTCTTACCACCCGCAGCAACAATTCTCTCAACCAAACCTTCAACGTCAGGATCTTGTACACAAAAGTGAAAAACTCCAGCTTTCCAATATTCAAAATTATTATCGCGACTTTCGTGATTTTCGAATTGAAAAAGCTCGACTCCAATTCTATCTCCCGTCGACATGTGAGCGATGCGCATTGACCCCCATCCTTCGCCTAAAGCATCAGTACACATTTCTCCAATATCAGAATCGTCTTCTATGATTTCTGTCGGTTCCATGATGACATACCAACCAAGCACTTCAGAATAAAACTTAACGGCTCCTGCTACATCAGGAACAGAAAGGCCAATATGAGAGAATGTTCTTGGGTATACATTGCTTTTCGTCATTTAATAATCCTTTTTATTATTTACCTTGACGAAAAAATGATAACGGTCGGGCTATGATATGAAAAATTATCATATTTTATTGTTTTGATAATTTATTGTTATATTTTATTAAAATTACATTGAATCAGCACCTTAAAACCTAACATGCATTCAAAAAACCAATATGTAACCTAGTGGAACTTGTTGAGGTGAGCTGATTTTGAATAATGCTTTGGCTAAATTAGTTGGCTATCAGACCGTTTTTTTGAGTATAAGGTGACACCATACCTGTTCCTATTGAGACCGTACTAAGTTAGTTGTTCTAAGGCGCCTCAGAAAATACCGTCAAGTAAAGAAAAGGCTCACTTTCGAGCCTTAGTAGACGCTGCATTCCAGATTAACCAATTAACGTGCTATGATTTTTCTTTTAACATTCCCCGCAACACATAATGTAGGATACCACCATGTTTAAAGTAGGTAGCTTCAGTGGCCGTGTCGATGCGCGATAACAGATTACAGTGCTTATTCGTGCCATCGGGATAGTTTATAAGCATGGTGTAGGTATGCCCGGGGCGAACTTCTCCTGATAAGCCTTCTATGGTTATGGTTTCTTTGCCACAGAGCCCAAGAGTTAGTCTGTCGGTACTTTGTGGGAACTGTAATGGTATAACGCCCATACCTATAAGATTGGAACGATGAATTCGTTCATAAGACTCGGCTATTACAGCTTTCACACCTAACAGTCGGGTACCTTTTGCTGCCCAATCTCGGCTCGATCCTGTTCCATACTCTTTCCCGGCGATCACAACTAAATGAGTGTTATTTTCCTGATATTTCATGGCAGCATCGTAAATCGTCATTTGCTCACCGGTAGGTATATACGTGGTATAACCGCCCTCTACATTTTGTAGCATTTCATTTCGGATCCGCACGTTGGCAAAGGTTCCTCTCATCATGACTTCATGGTTTCCTCGACGAGATCCATAAGAGTTGAAATCTTTGGGAGCCACACCGTGAGATTTCAAGTATATACCTGCTGGAGTCTCCGCTTTGAATGAACCCGCTGGAGATATGTGATCGGTAGTAACCGAGTCACCCAGTAGCGCTAATATGTTCGCATTTTTAATATTCTCAATCGTGTCAGGTTGTTTTTGTATACCGACGAAAAACGGTGGCTTTTGAATATAAGTAGAGTTGTTGGACCAAGTGTAGGCTTTGCTTGCCGGAGCTTTAAGCGCTTTCCAGTTGTCATCTCCTTCAAATACTTTGCCGTATTCTTTATGAAACATCTCAGTTTTTACGCACAACATGGTTTCATCGATTTCTTGCTGAGTTGGCCATAGATCCTTGAGATAGACGTTATCTCCATTAGCATCAATACATAAAGGGTCTTTAGTAAGATCAAGCCGCACATTGCCTGCAAGTGCGTACGCAACTACTAATGGTGGTGATGCAAGCCAATTAGTTTTCACCAAAGGATGAACCCGGCCTTCAAAATTACGATTCCCCGAAAGCACTGAAGCGACGGTAAGGTCGTTATCTATAATGGCCTTTTCTACTACAGGAGGCAAAGGACCTGAGTTACCAATACAAGTGGTGCACCCATAACCCACTAAATTAAACCCCAGTTTGTCTAAGCTTTCCTGAAGTTCTGTGACTTTTAAGTAATCGGTGACTACCTTAGATCCCGGAGCAAGAGATGTCTTAACCCAAGGTTTAGTTTGCAATCCTCTTTCTATTGCTTTTTGAGCTAGCAGTCCAGCGGCGATCATGACGCTTGGGTTCGATGTGTTAGTACAGGAGGTGATTGCTGCAATGACCACCGAACCAGGCATCAGATGAGTTTTAACATTGTCGGTATTGTTCAGATCTTTGTTTCGGTTTCTTTTCTTATCTTTTTCTTGTGATGCCACTTCTGATGCTTTCATGAAAAGGTCGAATGCTGACTTAATATTTTTAAGAGCAACGCGATCTTGGGGGCGTTTAGGCCCGGCAACACTCGCTTCCACTTTATCCATATCAAGTTCGAGTTGGTTAGTGTAAATCGGTTCATGATTTGGCTCGCGCCACAAACCTTGAGCCTTGGAGTAAGCCTCAACCAACGCTATCTGAGAGGCTTCTCTACCGGTAAGTTCTAGGTATTTTAAGGTTTGCTCATCGACCGGAAAGAAGCCACATGTTGCGCCATATTCAGGCGCCATATTGGCAATGGTCGCTCGGTCGGCTACAGGAATATCTTTCAATCCATCCCCATAGAACTCGACAAATTTACCAACGACTCCTTTTTTACGTAACATCTCGGTCACAGTGAGCACTAGATCGGTCGCATTAATACCTTCACGCAGTTTTCCGGTAATTTTTAAGCCGACAACCTCAGGGATAAGTATCGAAACTGGTTGGCCTAGCATTGCGGCCTCAGCTTCGATGCCGCCAACTCCCCAACCTAAAATACCTAAGCCATTAATCATTGTTGTATGCGAATCGGTCCCTACAAGCGTATCAGGGTAAGCTATGGTTTTTCCGTCGAATTCTTTATACCAGATAGTCTTACCTAGATACTCGAGGTTCACTTGATGGCAGATCCCCGTTCCTGGAGGAACTACGCGGAAGTTATCAAAAGCTTGTTGCCCCCATCTTAAGAATTCATAACGTTCTTGGTTTCGTTGCATTTCAATACTGACGTTATCTTTGAAAGATGAAATATCGCCAAAATGGTCAACCATTACTGAGTGGTCAATCACTAAGTCAACAGGAGTTAAAGGGTTAACTAATGCAGGGTTTTTGCCTGACAGCCTTACAGCCTCACGCATCGCAGCCAGATCGACTACGCTTGGAACGCCAGTAAAATCTTGCATGAGAACTCGAGCGGGTCGGAAAGGGATCTCGGTATCGGACCTGCGCGCTTTAAGCCACTCAGCCATAGCATTTATATGCTTTTTAGTAACAGAAAAAGAGTCTTCATTACGCAAAAGGTTTTCCAGCAGGACTTTCAAACAAAAAGGTAACTGGCTTAGATCGCCCAATGTGTTTTCAGCTTTTATCAGGCTGTAATAGTGATAGTGCCGACCACCTACAGTTACAACTGAAAGTGTATTCAAGCTATCTTTACTCCATTGTTCGCTTGTCATGAAGTGCCTCCTATTCTGCAGTGCGTTATACGGGTCTTAATGAGCATGCCTGCCTTGTTGATTGTAGTATGACAAACTTTAAGAAAAGTGCAGGTTGTTCTATTGAAGAGCTGGGGCAACGTCGATGTTTCGTTGAAATAACGTTGAGATAATTGATGAATTAATAGGTTTGTTCGCTAGCACTAACATAAGTGTGTCATAACCCATTATGAGAATAAAATAAGGTTTTACGCAGCAATGAAAGTAAAAATTGAGAAGATCCATGATGGTGAAGATTTCTTCAACATTCCAAAAATACTGCGAAAATAATTGCAATGGGATGAAGACGATCAAATCGAATAGAAGATGTGTTTGAGTAGTCTAATTTGTGAACAGAGCGGTTAGTTTCTACAGTTACAGCTATCCGTTAGAAGTAATGCTTGAAGGTAACTTAAAACGCGTTTTAGATGCATTAAATCGTATCAAGTATGGTTATATTTCTTGAGATGATCTTATCTCAAAGGGTTCACTTTGATATGTCGAGCCATAGCCCACATTTCTCTTAAATATAGAACAGCACTATAATACCCAATTATAATATGCCAAAGACCTAAGTTGCAGAACCAAATCAACTGACTTTCTTTGTTATTTCAAAACTTTCACAGGTTGAATTTTACCCCGAGGCGTTTTCCAACTCGAAAGTGCCCCATTATTGGTTCCGCCAAAAAACAAACGCTATCGGTCGAGTGAATTCTGACCAAATATAACTACTTTGATACCCAAGACTCACAAATTACGAAAAATGAGGGTCGTTGTGTTGTTCTAGACTCAAATGAACACGCAAATTTTTTTGATTGTTTCATCAGCACTACGTATCTGAGATGCGTCTGTTGATATGATGTGTACGGCTTCTTTATTGCGAAGGTCTGTCGTCTGGGTGTTAGTAAGTTTTTTGAACAGCAATGGATAGATCATCAGGATAACGGTTAAAAAAAGCACTGACACGACGGATAGCGCGAGAGCACGTATCAATAGCAGCTGGATTTTACCTTGTGATTTCAGGTTGGTAAGATGTTGTCCATAAAGAATATTAAAGCGTTCATGCTCGGAAAGGTTCATAATGACTTATCCAATAAAACACCATCGGAATGACGGTATTACTAAAGAGTATGGACGAGGTGTTATTTAATCTGCATAGCAGCGGCTTGCTCCAAGTTTAAACCAATCGTCATTACGTTTTACTGCCCCTTGTGCGGGCATTGTGCTTTCGAGGAAACTGATGAAAAAACGATTATTATTAGCTCTCTCAAGTTTGGTTTTTACTGTGGCGGTTAATGCCGAAGATACAGCTATCGACTGCGATAATGCATTGAATACTCTTCAAATTAACCAGTGTGCATCAATTGAACTAGAGTCCGTAAAAGCGGAACTGTTGACTTATCTGAATGCTAGTTTTAAGCATAATTCAAATGACCCTGAGCTAGTTAATGCTATTAAAGTGGCTCAAAATAACTGGCAAGCTTACATGTTGTCTCATTGTGACTCTATTTATACTCAGTGGCGGGCGGGGACGATTCGAGATGCTATGGCTATTTCTTGCGAAACTAAGCTGACAAAGCTAAGAACTCATGAAATTTGGGCGAACTTTTTAACTTACATGGAAAGCGTACCACCAATCTTACCTGAACCAAAACAGTAGTCTATAAACCACGCACATAATTCAAGATACACTCTCTGATCTGATATAAGATTGTTAGAGCTATAGTTCAACGCACTTTTATCCAGAGGTTTGACGGAGCCGTTCATGGCAAACTGATGGTACTGAATTAGTGTACTTTTTAAAGTAGTAAAATAGGCTTTAGAGGCTGCTAAGGATGTTCTATATGGATTCAAAACCACTGTTTACTTTCGATTTTATTAGTAAAGTCCTTGATGGAAATTTACTATCGATAGCGCCACATAATTGCTGAAGAAATCTCGAAGGACGGTTGAACGTTACTTGAATCGCTATCCCAAGGAAGGCATTCGGTTTGTGATTCACGGTAGCACTGGTCGTGCCCCCATCAATAAAACCCCTAAGTCACTCAAGAAAGAGGTTCAAGCCCTCATTCAAATCAAGTATCAGGACTTTAATCTTCAACAGAGCTACTCACACCTTACAAGGATCATGTTTATATCATCACGGCAAATAACGGGAGAGCATTGGCAGGTCATGAAACCATCGCAAAGGAATTGGAGGCTGACGTGTACCCCGGTATTTTGCCCATCCTTACAGTTCTTGGGAGCGTGGAGCTAATTAGAACGCTAATACTCTTTTGAGGCAGTATGTGAAGAGAGGAACCGACCTTACAGCGGTAACAGACAACGATGATGAATTCGTTTTATCGCGGATAAATTATCGACCGAAAAAATGTTTATACTTCAATCGACTAACGGTTTTATTTGAAGAAATAGTATTGGTGGTTTGATATTAACGAGTGTCGCACTTTGCAGTTGATTTCGAAGATTATTAAACGGCATTTAATGTTTATTATTCTATTGCGTGAAACTGGTACATTAAAACAAAGTTTTGGTATTACAGTCCAAATACCTACACTGATCATAGGAAGTTAAATGAACGAAATACCGCCATTAATACCTGAGTCTAATTACATTCTGTTGTCTGAGCTAATGCTATCATTGACAACAGCTTTGGATATGACGGAAGGACAACCACCTGAACATTGCATTCGTTGCTGCTGGATAGGTATGCACATAGGTGAGAAAATCGGTTTATCAGAAAGCGAACTTCATGATCTGTATTTTACCCTGTTATTAAAAGATACGGGCTGTAGTAGCAATGCAGCCCGTATTTGCGAACTCTATCTCGCTGACGATCAGGAGTTTAAACGTAATTTTAAGACGGTAGGAACAAGTCTATCAAGTGTCATTAACTTTGTTATTCGCAATACCGGGAAAAATAAAAACTGGTTAACTCGCATCACTAAGACGATAGATATCTTAAAAAATGGAGATTCTTACGCTCAAGAGTTGATAGAAACTCGCTGTTCTAGAGGTGCCGATATTGCGAGAGAATTAAGGTTTAATGAAAACGTCGCATTAGGGGTTCATTCTTTAGATGAACATTGGGACGGTAATGGTCGGCCAGAAAACCTCGCCCAACAAAATATTCCATTAAACTCTCGTATTGCGTTACTCGCACAAGTTATTGACGTTTTTCAATTTGAACATAATTTCGAAACCGCGCTAGACGAGGCAAACGAAAGAAGTGGAAGCTGGTTTGATCCAACTTTAGTTTCTGCGATAAACGAAATAGGAAAGGATAACGAATTCTGCACGGTCTTAACTTCATCAAATATCATTGATAAAGTTATGGAATTAGCGCCAGCAAAAGCCAGCATACTCATTGATGATGACTACCTTGATTGTATCGTTTTTGCGTTTGGAAAAATTATCGACAGTAAAAGCCCTTTCACATCTGGCCATAGCGAGAGAGTGGCCTTCTTTACTGACCTTATTGCTATCGAAATGGGGATATCAGAAGAAGAACGGAAATGGCTTAAGCGTGCAGCTCTATTACACGATGTTGGGAAGTTAGGTGTGAGCAATACGATACTCGATAAACCTGGAAAATTAGATGACGATGAATGGTTATCAGTTCAACAGCATGCTCAATTTACTAAAGATATATTATCGCAGATAACCCCCTTTAAAAACCTATCCAACATGGCAGGCAGCCACCATGAAAAGCTTGATGGCACTGGATACCCCAACAAACTAAGTGCAGAATGCATTGTATTGTCGACCCGAATTATCACTACCGCTGATATTTTTGATGCGATTACAGCAGAACGACCTTACCGCGGAGCAGTACCAGTACCAAAAACATTGGATATAATGTCTGAAAATTTAAATACTGCGATTGATCCTGAATGCTTTGATGCATTGAAGCGTGCGTTGGATAAATTGCCCGAAGGACTGATAACTCCTGATTCTACTGTTTAGCCATCGGTTTGTAGGTAATCGTAAGACAATAGGTTTCGCAACTCGCCGTTCCGATCACTACACCTTGCAGTTAAGCATTTAGTGCAAATCCTGGTCGCTAGCAAGCTTTTGCCCCTTTCAAAGTTAGCACACTTGTCAGTTTTTTTTTACAGATGAGTGTTTGACCTACATTTTCTAACCTCAAGAGCTCCTATTCACAAAACACCCAACTAGCACTGCGACTATCCATTCCATTGAACTGCCTTGTAGTTGTTAAAAATAAACGCATAAGAACATCTGGTTAAACGGATTTTACTCTCAAAGTTTAGACACAGGAACGCTTTAGTCATACATATGATGCAAAAATAGAAGATATGTGACGTTGATTTTGTTCGTCGCAATTATTCCCATCCCATCTGAGATTTTATGATGTAGTGCGATTTTTGCACCAAGTTTTGGTGCTTCTCACACAGTAATTGACCAACTACAACTGAACATAAGCGAACTCTGCACGATGGCATGTCAGAGCTCCGAGGTTCAGTGCACCATGAGCTATTGTACAATTGCAGTACTACATCCTTTGGCAGCTTACTCGCTTTCAAGTCCCTTTTTAACGCTATATCTCGTACACGTTGTTCCTTTTCGAAAGCCTTCTTTACGTACATCTCATAATAAAGCAACGTAGTTGGTGGCTCGTCGAAAACGCTGGTCTCGATTTTACTAGCTACATCAGCGACTTTAATTAACGGCCCACCTAACATAAAAAGAGGCACTACTTGAGTCGATGCTATTGCTCTAGCGCAATCATCAACCACCGCACCTTGCTCAACTAAATAATCGATATGGTTATAGTCGTTGTTCTTAATTGCTTGTGGGGCGGTAAGCAAGCTCGCTATCAAAGAACAATCATCCTCTCGTGTAGGGCCCCCCGTATCAAGGTCATAACGACTGTAAGGATGGTTTGTTATTGATGCCCCCACACCGATTAGGTATGAGATTACAACTTCATTGGAATGAATAGCCGCCTCTCGTATAAATGAGGTGTACTCATAAAGCTCTTTCACCTTCCCTTCTTCTGTAAGAATTTGATGTGGTGCTAACCAGTATGAGTTCATGTCAACACCCACCTCTCTCAACAACGTTAATACGTCAATGATGGTTTCTGTCGATGAAAGCTGAAATAACCTCGAAACTGCATTCCCTCTGCTTTGGGTAATTTCTAGAGCTTCAAGAGTATTATCCAAGTTCATTCCCCCATATATAAACAACTCTATGGTTCGAATGTCTCCTCTCAAAATGGCGTTACGGTAACTTTTAACGTCCCAACCTATCTGCATATTGGCGAGCTCCTTACGAGGATCGCTGCTAACCTCTTTCTTGAAGTTCTCAGCTTTGTCATTTAGCCCTTGGACTTCGCTTCCTATGACTTTGGTGTTGTCAGAAATCAAACTAACACCTTTTTCAACCTCATCAGTTTTGTCGTTTAACTCTTCTACTCCATCGCTTATGCTTACTGTCTGATCACGAATGACGTCCACATCACTTTCTATTGCTTGCACGCTTTCATGGATGCCAAGCAAAGTAACTTGCCATTCTCTAATGTTGGGAAATGATGCGGCTAATACGCCGCCTTCATCTTGGTTCTTTACAGTAAAGAAGTTACATGCGACTGCCATTAAGGCGAAAGTCACTGAGATGAAGATAACACCTTGTACTCCTAACTTTTTTACGTTTGACTTCAAATATAGAGGTGCCGGAATGGCTGCAAAGACTCGGGCTAACAATGGGGAAATCGCAGCTAATAACGCGATAACAATGACTACAGCGGCAAAGAAAATTATCCAAAAGCTCAAGGCTCGAAATGGTTCAATCAGATCATTTACGAGTCCAAACATTGAACCAATACCAATAGCAATCGATGTAGAACGTCCGATTCTCTCCACTGTTTTCTCCATATCCTTTATCCAATTGATCGCAAGTAAATTATAGAAATGATTATTGATATTTCAATTATCGAACACTTGCTATAGCGGGCAGGAATAGAGCCTCACAGTGAGTAGACCTGGCACTACGGGACAATCGCGTAAATGAGATATTCCATACTTCAACTAATTCAAGTTTTGCTAAATTAACAAAAGTGTAACTCATGTCTGTCCGTGCGACCTGAGGTCGTATGAAGCGTTGTTCACTGCTTTATGAGTGAACCGTCTGTATCACCAGATGAACCTACGAGCATGAATAAAGCAGCGGCTCGGACAATGTAACGAAACTTGGCCGTTGGGCTGAGTGGGAAAAGAATCGTGAGAGGAAGTTCCTCCTGAAAACCACAATTCGGGTAAGTGATAGGTAGTCAGTATGATGAACGTATGTGGATCCATCCAAGGTGCGTTATATGATGA
>NZ_JBFRMS010000103.1:0-8877 GCF_041470505.1 Vibrio sp. 10N.261.55.C5 | reverse complement strand
ACTATCCTGCCAGATAGGGAGAGGCGGCAGTTCTGTACTGTTAGCATTGCTTACAACAACCCTAACCATAGCAGTATTTGTATCAGTGCTTGACTGAGAAGATACACTATAAGCACTATTCGTTAGTGTGGCAATCTGGTAATTATAATCACATACTCTTGCCTGTTTCCGTGGAACAGTAAAAGAGTATTCATCAATAGACGAAACATTACACGTAGGGTCATTACTATTAACACTAACAACATTAGTTAACTTAAATGCATTATCATCGCTATCCTTCAACACAACGTCATACAAATCAACGACGAAGTCATCTTGGGCTAACTCTGTATTAAACAATGCATCTTTAGCAACAACTTGAACAGGAGCATCTACGTCTACCGGCTTCAGTGACGAATTACCACTTTCACTTTCACCACCACAGCCGTACAAAGTGGCAGTAGCAAGACTATACAATAAAAGCTTCGAACGATGTGAAAAAAAACTTTCTTTTATTCTCATTACAATATGCCTATATTACTATTGTTTTATTGGGTAAAAAATACGCTCACCCGGATAGATTAAATCGATTGATCTATTTCTCAATGACAATTGTGGGTTTGCTAAAATAACATCACCAAGTGGTATATTTAGTTTTTTACCAATCTTTGTAAGGTTGTCATACTTTATTACCACATAATAGTCATAATATTTCTTCGATTTTTTCTCTTGTAAGTTCATCTCACTTGATGAGATATTCACCTCATCAGTATCGGCAATAACACTTATCGGTTCATAATAAATGCTAGATTGTTCTTCCTTGAATCGAACGGAAAAATTATAATTTAAAGAAATAAGAAATGAGTATACGTCATCATATCTATTTGATATCAAACTTTGATAACCTACATCCACATACCAATCATTATTTAAATGGTAATTGATACCCATATTAATTGTAGGATTGAAATTATCTTCCAAATAACTCAAGCCAAAACCTGCATAAATTGATGCGTAGTCGCTCACTTGCCAATTTTTCTTAGAACGTAGGAAAATATCATTAGGTTGTATTTCATTTTTATTTGTAAAGTCTGTAAATCCTGTTTCCAACAACCATTTGCTTTCAAATTTATAACCAATAGAAAACTCGAAACCTTGTGACTCTAAATACTTTTCTTTGTTTTCTTTCAAACTGCTAACATAACCAACACCTAACTTCATGTTGTTGTAATTAACATCTAAACTTTCATTAGCTTTTAACCCAAAAGATAATAAAACTGATAGAAAAATAATCATTTTATACATGTTAAATCACCGGTTCGATAGTAACATCGACAATATCGTTATATTTACCAGAAATGAGGGTAGTACCATCTACGTTCGAGTAACCAAACCTTAAAACAAATGTAATATTTTTCGCAGGATCACTTCCAATCAGTACATTATCATTTTTAACTTCTCCGATTTTATCTACCATTTCGATAGTTTCAGTAAGCTTAGAACCGCACCTTATACATTGAATATAGTAAGGGATATTTGGACCTGACACGGATTCATGATTTAAAGAATACTTTCTGTTACTAATTGATAGCCTAATCCCATTATCGAAATACCCTGCAACACTTACACTGACATCTTCAGGCACACCATCAACAGTACGAGAGGTGGAATCATAAACTGTTGTAATATCGACATTTTTATTACTTAGATGTACACTTGTTATCCAAACAGGGTCATAGTTAATAATTATAGATATTGTTTCATTGATTATTCGATGAGTTAGTACGTTTCCAACGTAGTAGTTGACCTTAATTGAAATAGGAAGAAATGCGGTATAGACACCTTTAGGTTGCCCATCTAATGCTTTTTGTATATCAGCATCTTGAATATCAATAATTGGACGATATAGAATAAAAGGTATCGTAGAAGCAGCATTTGATATTTTACTAGCAGACATGCAGTTTGCCCCCCTCATATCAATCATTGAGCCGGAAATACTATCCTTTAAGCAAGCGTGTCCTAAACCAGAGTTAGAAATACTATTTGATATACCAGTCGTATTATATTGTACGCCTACAACACCAATTGGAACATTAGCCGACTCCCAGTAGCGACCGGTGACAGTACCAGAAAATCTAACATTGGTTGGCGGTGCAGCAACAAATGTACCAGGCACCCAATGATTAACAGTTGGTAATCCGAGTCTACTTGCTTGCGACCATTCCGCAGGAACTTTCGCTGAAACATCTACATTCAATGCGTTAGTCCATACTGTGCCAGTAATATCAATATTTGCTCGGTATTCTACCGCTGCAAATGCCCGAGAACCAAATAAAATATTAAGCAATGTTAAAAATAATACTGTATTTAAAAAAAACACAATCATTAATATACGTTTCATGTTTTGTCCTTAATAAACCCCAGTGGATGTAATACTTTTTCATTTTTATAACTACCATTATAAGAGGATACATTTATATTAAGAGACTTATCTTTTACACGCTCATTAAGAGAAAAAGTTTTAGTTCTACCAGCAACTACAACGAATCGACTGTAACATTGCTTTGTATTCGTCTTGCTTTCACAATCATCGATAGAAACATAAATCATTGTATTGCTTTTGTTCTCAACAGTAATATTTTCTGAATTTGAACGAATCGTATAATCTATTTTAGGTTTATCCGTTGGTATAATAAAAACGGGAGCGAAACCGTAATTTAGTTGCATTGAAGATGAGTTTTCAACACTTTCGTTAGGACCTGTATATGGAGCAGGCATAAAAGTAACAAAAAACATCAAATCTTTTGAGTCATCACAAGTTGTGTTGTAACAAAGACTTCGAATACCTACATTACGAGACTCACCAGGTTGGAGAACAAGCTTATTTAATGTTGTACTAATTTTCCAATGTTCAAAGTTACCTGAATTATAGGGCGTTTTTATAAAATCACTACCCTTATCATTCACATGAAATTCATCAATGTTCGCATTTACAAACAATGGTTTATCATTAGTATTAGCGACTGTAACGATTCCATTCTTATTCTTATCTGCAATCACAAACATTTTATCAATCGTCAAGCCAGACGCATTTACTGTTGATAAAAACTGAAGGCCAACAATGCCGATTAGATTAATAGTATTCAATAATTTCATATTCAAACCTAGTTATTTACAATTGGATATTTAATGTTGCTCGCACTATTTTTTATAACTATCTTTTTAAGTTGCTCTAACTGGTCAGAGTAATTAGCAAATAGTGCATTCATCATGGTCGTGTTTTGAGCAACATAAACAACAGTCATTGTTTGACCAACATTTTTTTTAATAATTTTGTAACCGTAGTCTTTTAATTGATTAAGGAAATCATTATTATCAATATTTTCCTGTCGAAAAACACCTATATAGCTAGCTCGATACCCCTTACCTTCCAACTCAATTTCGTGCATATTCGCATAGTCAGTTGGCAGACAATAGTTAAGCCCGAGATTAAGGCGTACAATTTTGTTTCTATTGGGAATAAAGCACTCGCCTCCTTCAGAAGCCAAGTGAAAATCCAACCCTTCTAAGACGGTCACACGGTAAACACCATCTGTAATTTCATTGATGCTAATACAACCTTCACCTTTACAAGTCACACCTTGAACTAAATCTTCGTTCAAATCATTAAATCCACTTATAAACGACACTTTTCTATGAACATTTGGCTTTATTGTTGCAATAGATCCTGGTGTTGTGAATAATTTAACGCTCGCATCACCAGTGTTATACAAGTCGACACTTTCTGTATCGAAAAACACTTCATACTTTTCATAATCTCCCAATGGAATAACCTCTTGATCTTCTTCGATCATTTTCTTGGTCATTATTTTTCCATCCCGCTTAACCATCAAATATCCACGGTCAATTTGATTATCATCGTCCCATTTTTCTTTATTATCAATATCTAAAACCAAATAAGAATTAGATGGGCTTGATGATACATATCCGTCTTCAAATAAAATTTGAGATGATGATAGACTCCCACTTATACCAACACTTCCATCACTAGAAAAATAAGCAGATGTACTCGCTCTTCCAAAAGGATTATTTAAATCGGCAGAAAACGTACCACTCTGCCAAAATGAATCGCGATTTCTATCGTAGGTACTAGAAACCTGTAAAGAATTAGAAATCAATTTTGAATCAAAGACCTGTCTCTTACTTATAGAGTTGGTCATTTGACTAATTGAAGCGTCATCTCCGCCTCCGTAAATACTCGAAGAAAAATCCATCGAATCAGATAATGGTAACGTCCAATTAAAAAACACAGCATTTGTATCAAAGTCTGTATTAAAACTGATATCGACAGTGGACTTATTTATGGAGTTGAATCTATATCCAATTGTTAGGTCATCGTAGTTATAGTTCTCTTCTTCGTATGTGCGCTCGCCATAAATATAGATTTCATCTAGTTTTCTATTATAAGAATACGTTGCATAAAAAGAAGAACTTAGTCCAAATCGGTAATTAGTCGACAAGTAGATTCGTTCATAACTTTCGTCACCATGAAGAGTATTAGCTAGATAACTACCTTGGTTATCCAGTCTTTCATAATTTATATTTCCGTAGTTTGACGACAAACCACCATTGATATAGTTTGCATTTTCAAATAATTTAACACTCAATGAGATATCAGAATCAACACTTAATAAAGAATAACGAATCCCACTTTCTAGTGCTGTATCTTGCGAAGACTTCATCAACCCTGATCCAATCATCAGCGATGGCAAAAGTTGATAACTTATTCTCCCTTGAACAAATAAATCGCTATCAATCACATCATCATTAATGGCATTATCAGGGGAGAGTTGTCCAAAAGCCAACATATAGTCTATGCCGCCTTGACTCAGTGTATCCGTATCGTTGTTATAAACAGAATAACTACCACGGTTTATAGTCTCTCCACCAAGTCTTAAAATGATTTCAACTTGATAACGTCCTCTTGGAAGCTCACTATAATTTACGGTATTTTTCCCTTCACTAATGCGACTTTGGTAAATAATTTTCCCGTCTCTTTGGACTTCAACATCACCGGACCGAGGTGAAAAGAATGCGAGAT
Organism: Vibrio sp. 10N.261.55.C5; assembly: GCF_041470505.1. Classification (NCBI taxonomy): domain Bacteria; kingdom Pseudomonadati; phylum Pseudomonadota; class Gammaproteobacteria; order Vibrionales; family Vibrionaceae; genus Vibrio; species Vibrio sp. 10N.261.55.C5. Next base: position 3,797 of record NZ_JBFRMS010000103.1, on the reverse strand, counting down.
GCTTCTTCGATGATGCTTCGCTAACAAGCATGTTGGATGACGAGCCAAAAACGACAGCCGTTTGTGGAGCTTGCGAGTTAAATCCTAACAAGAAATCAGTACTATTTACCTCTGGCGAATATTTGAAGTAACCAGCTCTAATCACTTTGTCGAGCACATCAAGATTGTACGACAACTCGTAAGCAGTTAGCTCGTTGTGCTTTTCTGAAGATACCGCCACACTTAGGTCAGACCTCACATAACCGTATGGTAGCCCAAACGTTGCTTTATCATTAATAGTTAAAATTGAATTCTGGCTAGAATAAGCTGAAAAGTAAGCATCAACATTGTTAACAAACCCTGGTGAATCGTTAAAATTTGAATGATAATCAGAATATACATTTCTAGCATTTAAGTTCAATATCTTTTCATCAACAAAAAAATAAATTTCTTTATCATTAAAATTATATAAAAACTCATACAAATCAGGGGTTATCAAACAATCTCGAACATAACCTTGGCAAAAAGATTTGTTAGACCAACCATTCTCAAAATTTTTAATTATTTCTTCATGATATTCAGCTTTCACATCGTTAACATTTAAGTATTGAACAATCAAATCTCGATTCTCAAACTTAGCCGTGTCATAATTCGCATTAAATAACATTGGCTCGCTAAAACTACCATCAAGATTTTTTAATCGGATTAAAGTATCTTTAAAAGTAAAAAAATCATCGAACCCTTGAGGTACGGTTCCATTCTTTGCTTTAACTTCACCGAAAAATAAGGAACCTATCAAGATAGAAAATAAAGTATAATAGTACGATTTTCTCAAAATTTTTCACCAAATTCATATGCCAACAGTAACAGTAAACAACAATGAACCACTGCACTCTGTATTCAACGCGCTTCCTGTAGGCATTATTAAAGCAATACTATTGAAAGCCAAAAAGTCAAGATTCAATTGATGAGTGTTCTTTTTCATCTCAATTATCCCACCCGAAGGAACATACACTTCGGAAAAATCATTGACAGAAGTTACGCCATCATGACTACCTATACCCGTATAGGTGTAATCGTTACTGCCAGGCCCAACCTTACTAATCTTTACAGCAACAAATGTAGGATTCATTTTTTGACTTGCAGAAAAGTCGACCTTATTTGATGGATATATCCTATTAGCACATTCTGCTTTATTCTCTGTAAGCTCAACTCTGTATGGGACATTTAAAGTCACACCCGAAACCTGATTAGGAATATCTGTTTCTATAACTAGACTCACAGTTTCACTCTCAAAACGACTGCCGTCTGACATTACCTTCAAATTAATATTATCTGGTATCATTTTAATATCAGTTATAGATTGAGTGTACAATTTTGAAACATCAACTTCACTTTGAATTCGAATTTTTTCTTCGTATCTCTTCACAGCAGAGTTAACATTTGATGTGAAAACCAGAATAAGTAGACCGAGATATTTTTTCATCGATTTTAAAACAACTTAAAATGGTGGCAGTGATAATTATTAATAACATGCCACCTATTATTAATAATTATGCCGCAGTCGCTGAAATACCAACTTCGATCGAAATATCTTTACCAGCAACTTCGCTTGGATTTAGTGGTGTATCATTTTTCACGCGAATACCTACTTCATTTTGACTTGTCGTTGTCCAACTGGCCTTTTCATCGACAGGAGTACCATTGATCGTCACGATGATAGGATTGTTACCACCATTTAGAGAAGCAATATCTACACCAGAGCCAATAGTTCCAGCCACATGTTCAACGCTCCAAGTGATATTAATGGCAGTAACAGCAGTACCATTGAGCTCTGAACCTATACCCCACTTATCACCGGGAACAGGAGCTGAAGCTGAACCAGTATTCTCACGCAACTCAAGCACAATATGATTAGATGCGAATTTTGCATTCGATTCGACGCTGATTAAATCCCCTCTAAATGCATCAGCTGTAGTGGAACCATTATGACCAGTAATCATGTAATCACCATGTGCGATGCCGCTACCTACTTGTCCGGTCCATGAAAGGGTAGCCGTACTACTTGCAAGAGCATTTAAGCTCACCGCACCAAAAGCAATACCCAAAATTAATGCGTGTTTTTTCATTTTTATCTCCTAGTTTTTATAAGCACAAATTTGAAACATGATTATAAGAACTAGGAGATAAAAATGAGATAGGAATACTCTGAGGCTTACGTAGTCATCCTCTCATGATGAGCTTTATTTCCTAAATCAAGGTACTAAATCTTCAACCTACGATCTGATCAACTACATTCACCACACGTTGTAGCCTCATGTCGAAACCTAGTTACAAAACAATCAATTGGAAGTAATGCAACCAAACGATTATTAACCGTTGCTCTCTGACTTATTAATTGATGACGAAACGATTAGTCAATGACCACAAAGCAAACAGGGTAAGCTCGGTAGCTCAAATCAGTTCAATGATTTGGCTATCATTAAAGCGAGTATTACCAATACCCCAGAGGGCATTCCAAGGATTCATCTATTCGATATTTGGATTAGCCTATGATCGTTAAGTTGTCCGTAGGACACTTGTAGTAGCCGAAGAACCAAGCAAGTAGAGATTTCATTTAAGACAAGGGCGATACGACACTTAGCCATTGATGCGACTTGTCTTAAGGTTTATGGCGAAAGTGAATGGAAAGTAAAAAACACGGGACAGATAGTAGGAGTAGTGTCTCGAGAAAGCTTCATATTGAAGTTGATACAAGCACTCATGAAATCATCGCAGTTGAGCTAAGTTTATCGACGGTTAGCGATGGAGAAGTGCTCCCGAATTGACTGAACCAAACACGGCGAAGCATCCTAGAGGTGTCTGGTGATGGTATTTATGAAACGAGAGCGTGCTACGCTGCTATTAAGATTAAGCGAGTGACTTCGCTTGTTCCTCCAAGATAAAGGGTAGCGTTCAGGAACTCGACCATTCTCGAAATCGCTCAGTGGGTTGCTAGAAATTATACGGCTCAAATACGTATTGAGAAGAGCGGTATGGTTACCACAAACGCTCACTCTCAGAAACGGCGATGTCACAAGTTAACCAATTGTTAGAAGGACGATTAGATTTCAGAAATTACAGCACACAGTCAGGGGGAAACTCGCGCTACGCTCTAAGCATTGAATTTGCTTACTAAGCCAAATATGCCTGAAAAATATCGAGTTGATTGAAAAAGACGAAAAACAGAACTATTCGATTTCCAAATTAAATTAGCAACACATATGGACGCACCTCTGGCTGCAGTGACTAATTGAAGGGTACGGCGGCTAATATATATCCGACGCATTTCTAGGTCTACTTACGACCAGCTCAATGAGTATTTCTCTCCTTCCTATCTATCCTAACGTGCTTTTAAATCAACTTGTTGCGTAATCAGACTATAGTAACGATGGCTCTCCGTTTTCATCGGATTGAAAGCTCGGTTAAAATCATACTCACAATCAACGGCTAGAACACATCAGACCACACGCCCAAGCTTATTTGCCAAAGCTATAATCGCTCTAGCCTTGCCACATCGTTCAATCAGTCCCCTTAACCAAACTCACAACGGTGTAAACCGCGAATAAGTTACTCGTCTGCAGTAGTTTCACTAAACTCAGAACCGTACAAGTGGTGATAAGCTGGGAACTTAGCCACTTTCATTTGATAAACGATACTGCGTATCTCTCTATCTGATACTTCCGCTTTAAGTGCGTATTTCGGTGATTGCGATCGCTCGTTTCGGTTTATTCCGATCACTTGATCCTGCCGTTTTTCTCTCTTCCTATTTTTACTCT
>NZ_JBFRMS010000102.1:0-204 GCF_041470505.1 Vibrio sp. 10N.261.55.C5 | reverse complement strand
TGGCTGTTCTCTAACACACCAAACGGTGCTGATGCGAGCGCGATGCTTTACAGCATCATCGAGACCGCGAAAGCCAACGGTCTTATCCTCTACGACTACATGGTCAAGTGCATGAAAGAGCTGGCGAAAGCTGAGCCTGATATCGACGCACTCCTGCCTTGGAACTTCAAACACTGACAAGTCGCCCCGTGGGTTCATGGGGCG
>NZ_JBFRMS010000101.1:0-1597 GCF_041470505.1 Vibrio sp. 10N.261.55.C5 | reverse complement strand
GTGTGTTAGAGAACAGCCAGATGGTATGACCTTATATACTTAGACTTACCTACTGGTGCGTTTTTGGAGGTCATCAATATGGAATCCGTCAACTATTCTGCTTATATTGGACTTGATGTGCACAAGGACACAATTGCTGTTGCGATTGCAAGTCCAGAGCGGCAGGGAGAAGTTCGATTTTATGGGAATATTTCTTCAGCAAAAGATGCCGTTATTCGTCTAATGAAGAAGCTAATCAAGCTTCACGGTACGATCCTTGTCTGCTACGAAGCGGGCCCAACAGGCTACGGTCTATATCGATTGTTACTTAGCATGAACATAGAGTGTACAGTTGTGGCTCCTTCTAGAATACCTAAGATATCAACCAACAAGATCAAAAATGATCATCGAGATGCCGTCGCTTTAGCGAGGTTGTTAAGAGCGGGTGAGTTAGTTGATATCTGGGTACCCGACCTGACACATGAAGCTATGCGAGATCTTGTGAGAGCCAGAAGCTGTGCAAAGAAAGATACTAAAGTTGCCAAGCAGCGAATCCAAAGTATTCTTCTGAGAACGGGTAAAAAGTATGAAAAGAAAATGTGGACTGTCCGCCATCGAGTATGGCTAGCCAACCAATCTTTCCCCTTAGCTTCTCAACAAATAGCTTATGAGCACTATCGACAAAGCTTGGAGCAAATAGAAAACCGTATTGAGCAATTAGACCAAGAAATTGATAGGTTACTTCCTAACTGGTCACTTTATAACTTGGTTAATCAACTGCAAGCTCTAAAAGGTGTCGGACGTACGATTGCAATCTCCGTAGTGGCTGAAGTGGGTGATTTCTCCCGATTTAGTAATCCGAAACAAATAATGGCATTCCTTGGCCTAATACCTGGTGAACATTCAAGTGGTAGTGTGACTCGTAAAGCAGGGATCACTAAAGCTGGAAATGTTGAGTTAAGACGACTTTTGTATGAGGCAGCATGGGCATATAGAAACAATGCTAAGGTCGGTAGCTGGTTAACTGCGAATCGACCAGATAGTGTTTGCCAAGAAGCCAAAGATATCTCCTGGAAAGCTCAGCAGCGATTATGCTTCCGTTACCGAAGCTTGGTAGCTAAAGGGAAAAAGTCACAAATAGCAATTACTGCTGTTGCGAGAGAGTTACTTGGATTCATGTGGGACATTGCTGTCACCACTCGAAATCAGAGAGTTTAAAATTTGCTTGGAAGTGAAGAAGCTCAGGTGAGTAATCCTCGTCAAGAATTTAAGTCGACCACTTGGTTAGATACTAGCAGCCAGATAGAGGTAAACTCATTACGAAAACCATGTTGGGGCTAAAGATCCCCGAATAAGAGTATGTATAACCCAAGTTATTGCTAATTCACTTTCAGGCAATTCTAATGTTGAAAGCATGCCTCGTCTCACAGAGGAGAGAGAGGTTTTGTCGAAAAACTTGAAAAAGGTCATAAGAGTTCTTCCTGCCAATGACCAGTGGTTTAATTGCGCGTTCAGCGCGATTATTATCAATAGATAAGTGACCATCGTCGATATAACGAATGAGTTTAGGCCATTGCCCGAGCGTGTACTTTATTGCTTTGCCTAGTGGGCTAGAGCC
>NZ_JBFRMS010000100.1:0-25301 GCF_041470505.1 Vibrio sp. 10N.261.55.C5 | reverse complement strand
CGGAAAGCCGCGATGAACCATAAAAAAGCGCTAACTTGCGCCTATATTGCTTTTATTATCAATCACAAAGACCTTGCTAGCAAACCTTAGGGTAATAACGTTTGCAAGGCTCTGGTCACTTGTGAGAGTGGGGCGATAATCCTACGTATTCAGCTTTCAAGCTTTCTGTTTTCTAGATAATTCTTTTTCAAACTTTTAGTTTTCGAGCTCTTCGTTTTCGAGATTGCGCCGAACTAAATCGTGCATTTGTTTTACAGTCATCAGTGCTAACCAGGTAATTTCTTCTACTGAACGTTGACCCGTTGTGGAAGTTGGGTTGTGGGCTTCAATCACAGATTGATAAATTGAATCGCCGCAAGCCTCTTCTATTGGCATAGCTCTATATAGTTTGGTTTATTTGAAAGCTAATCTATGAGGTTTAAGACAGTAAGATAGGGTTCAAAAATAGACAGCTTGGTAGTTGATGGAATCAGTACAGAACGAGATTCGACTTAATCCTATCTTCTCGCTGCGATTGTATTCATTGATCGAGTGGTCAAAGCCATAGGCTGTCGACGGGGCCATATATTGAGTTATGCCTTGCTGTGTCGCTGTTATTTCATCATGGCCATGACCGCAGAACACGTCACGAACGCGATATTTTCGAAGCACTTTCATCACATCAGTATCGTTCTCTAGGCGGATCGCTTTCATCCAATCTGCACCGACTGGAATGACAGGGTGGTGAACAACCACGATAGGATCATTGGCCTTTCTCAATTGTTGTTTTAGCTGAGCCATGCCGCGGTTATCAATACGCCCTGAACCAAGTGGGTGGCGGCTGTCTAGCGGCTTGAAGCTTGAGTCTAGGAACACAAACTCTCGTTCACCGATGGTGGCTTTGTCGGTGACATAAATCGTCGAGCCTTTTAGCTCTGTGCGCATTAAGCGAGAGTCATCATGATTACCCGCAATCACGTAAATGGATTGGTCGCTAATGTGTTGCCTAATGAATGCCTCTAATCGAACGTAGTCGCCAGACTTTGGGTTACAACAAATATCACCAGTCAGAAAGATGGTCTTGCATGCCGTATCTTTGTTGACGTATTCCAGTGCTCTGCGCAGGTTCTCATAGCTGGATTCATCGGAAAGGTGGCAATCACTGATTTGGTACACGGTATTCATTGTTATTGTCCGGTAATTCGATACGTAGAATTAAAAGTGATAGAAAAATGCCTGCTAAATCAGCAGGCATTTATTGGTGTTATTTCGCTTTTGATGCGGCGTGGTGTTCAATCATGAAGGCAATGGCTTCATTGCTTAAACAAGATTTACTCACATATTGGCGCTGTTTACCGATATGCAGGATAAAACCAAGATCGGTCTGCTCAAGTTGGTCGATGTCACTCCACGCGATGGTGTTGGTCGCTTTGTGGTTTTTGTAACTTACTCCGTTAGCGTCACCTTGAAAGACAATTTTGCTGCCTGCGCCTGAGCTGATTTTTTGTCGCCATAACCACCAGGTTCTTTTGCAGTACACACTGAATGCTTCAATCACACTCAAAACAATAAAGAACCAGCCAACATAGCCGTTAGGTAATAGTTCAAACTCCAGCAGAACCACACCAAAAATAAGAAACAGTATTCCTTTTAAGTAGGCTTTTGGAAATTGAGTCGGAAGGCTAGTTTGATCATAACACTCCGCGAAAAACGTCTTGTCGAGTTTGTATTCTGTAGTGAAACCGGGTTCTTTAGACATGTGAGGCTACTTTATGGTTCTCTGTGAATGGGCTGTCAGTGGGCAGGTGTCCCACGCTGCAATTTTGCAACTTGATTATTGTATCGCTTCTCACTGTTTTTATTTAGATATTTTGGCTCTGTTTTGTAAATCGATGATACTTAACGGGTCTATTCTAACTTTAGCTATCAGACTAGTGTAGGGGCATCTTTAAAGTCACCTAAAAAATTGGTGATGGGATGGATAGACCTGTGGAGTCACCCGGTTGTTGGGACTACTGGCCTTTTTGGATAAAACTTCGATCTCATTTTGTTGGTTGATGGAGTCTATAGTGATTAGTGTGATTTATCACTGCTGTTGAGGGTGCTCTAACAGAATAAATATATGAAGCTTGCAAAGTTCATCACCGTTCACTCTGAGAGGCCATACCCAAAGCGATACCTTGGGCATGGCCTTATTCTATTTCAGTTTTAGGATCAGTACTCGATGAATAATGACACCTGCTTAACGTTAATGAAGAAACTTCTTTCATAGGGAGAAGAGGTAAGAGCAATATCTAGTTTGTTCAACCCAGACACTCTCTTCTCATTTAATGCTTCTAATAGTTTAGAGTTGGTAAACCTAAGCGTTTGACCGGCTTCTACGTTGTTGAATGTAGTGAGTGGATTACTCCATGCTGCACATATTGTAAAAGACTCACAGAACGTGTCGTAATCCAGTGTGTTTGGAGACCAAGTTTGATTAACGATATGCGCAGTCACATTGTTGAATGGAAATTGAAGGGTTGAATCTCCGAAGTCAACAATAGGAAACTCAAAACTCAGCGAATCAATGTAGGTTCCATCTTGCGACATAGTCGGTGTGGTGACTAAACTCCCCATGACTTCAATCGGTTCGCGGCAACGCTCAAAAGATGCTAAATCAATAAATTCTTCAAACTGAATTCGAGGGGCTGAAATTCGTATGTCATCTTGAGTGATTGCGTAGATGATCGTCGGGTTGGAGGTCAAAGTAGACGCTGAATCAAACGCGCCAAAAATATCTTCAGTTGAGTACTGTAGAGTGACGATTTGCTTCGCAGGTTTGAGTTGCAGACGTTTGCTTGTGTTCAGCTCGTCAATTCCATCGGTGAGGTAACCATGAATGGCAAAATCCCCCGCGGATTTAACATCAAGTTCCAAGCGCTGCTCTAAGGCAATAACACAGCCTTCAGAGGAAAACAGTGGAGCGAGTGAGAGGCTGACAAATTCAATGTCAGAGGGTAGTACGTGGATTTTTTTACTTGTCTGGCGAGTGATAGTTGTTCCATATTCTTCAAAAGACGTTATGCCTTCAATTAGATAATCCCCTTCAGCGGGTGGAACGAAAATATTGCTGTAGACACCATCTTTAGCAATAGCATCGAAATTGACACCCTCATCTTTAAGCGTCAGGCGTGTTTTTATTCCAGCTTCATCAATGATCACTGCGCTGGTTTGGGCACCTGTGATTGGATTCCCTTTGTTTGTCAGTAATGCAGAAACGGGAACTGGTTCACCGACCACAAATTGGTTTGCAGCTATCGCCATGCCAAACGCAATAGGGGATTGGATCGCAACCTGAGCAATAATTACTGTGTTGTAACTTGGGTTTGGAAAATCAACGACGATCTTCCATTCGCCAGGTTCAGGGTTAGTTACTTCAGGCAAAAATAAATAGCTGCCCGGTAGCGGCGGACTTTGTGTGTCACCTGAAAGTATGTTCGCTTGCACATCATTGGATGATGTTGCGACTTGCCCGTTAGGCTTGACTAAATATACGGTTGCATCATCCAACGGGACGATGATTTCTGCTTTTAGGGCTTCCGCTTTGTCGATGGTAAATAGCATTGTGACTTCGTTATCGTTACTAGTCACTGGTTGAGATAGTGTCGTGCTTGTACTCATCCCAACGGGTATTGCATTACTGGCGATAGCCGGTGTGATGAAGGTACAGAAAAGACTGAACACCATCACTAATTGCTTGATGAATTTCATTGTGGCCACTCCTTAGCGCATTGAAATAATTTGTTGTAGAAAACGTTCAACGTTTTGTCCCGTTTTCATTGTTGAGTGGTTAGCCAATACGTTACCCAATGCATTGGTATAACTTGGGTTATCGCTTGCCAAGGTCACAACAACATCATTTTCTTGCGGTACTGTTTGAATGGCTTGGTAACTGACTATGGTGATTGGATGAGCTTGTGGTCCATGCACACTTGGCATTGTGACCGGTTGAGTTTGAGTATCGAGGTAGGCCGCAGAACTAAAGCTTCTTAGCGCCTGCCAAGCGGTAACGCCTGCCCAACGCGATCCCCATGGGAATAGGCCAACGATATCAGGATCTTTCTCAATAACACCGTCTTGGTTGAGATCGGCATTTGCCCCAATAGAAAATGTATTTGCAATATTGCCGCGAGTACGCATTTGGATCGGTACTGACGTTACTGTAGATATCGGCGTAGTGGTCCATTTTTATCACCGACAAATCTGCTGCGACGCTACCAAGGTGAGGTGTGGAGAAAGTAGAAAGGGAGGTTATCTCAAAGGAAGGGCTAAGTGCTTTGAGGTTTTGGGTATCTAGCCCGCCTTTACTGTGTGCAATGACGTGAACTTTGTCGGATTTCAACTCATCGAGAAAACCCTGAATTTTGTTGTTCAAGATATTAGCGTTAGTCGCTGTGGTTCCATTTTTGTCAGCAGAGAAACGAGTATAACGAATACCATAGTCATCAAGTGTAGAAAGCACGCCTGGAGCCGTATCATCATCCCAAGTGTCTGATTGTGCAGCAATGCCATGAGCAAGAATCACAGGAATGGCAACATCAAACTCGATTGAGACCCAATCGACAGACATACACCAGTTGTCTCCCGTATTGCCAGTATCAATATCGACGCGAATCTCATTGTTTTGGCCGAACTTGACATCACTGATATCGACTTGAAGGTTAGTATCCGTCCAGCGGTTATCAGCGCCTTGCAGCGTACCTAAAGACTTTCCGTTGAAAGATACGATATCTATTTCTGGAGCAATATTACTGACGTTGGCATTGGAGTCTATGTCGAAGACCGGCATGCTAATCCTTGCGTTAGAACCGAGAACGCCTTTTTGCTGCATATCGCCCAGTTTACTTGGGGCAATTCTCCCGTCACTTTGTAAAACGTTGGGGCTGACAACCATAGGAACAGGTAAAGAGATAAGTAGAGGTCCGCCAGAAGCATAGGTACAACCGGTATCCAGACCAGGACCCGAATTCACAACATAAACGCCGAGTTCTTCTTGCGGTGGGGCTATCCCAGAGCTTTGTGAGCGCATCGAAAAATTACGCAATTCGTATGAATCAGGTGTATCTTCGGCACTCGCGAAACTCGGAGAAAGTAACAAAACACTGAGCGTGGCGCTCGGAATGTATAGTTTCATTTGTTTACCTTTGAGTATAGGTTATCCAAGAATTTGGTTGAAGAAAGCTCTATCTGTAGTTGTAAGGTAAAGGCTTGGAGTTTGATGTGAAATTTATTGGGTATAATTTCGGCTTGTTACTCAATTGATAAAACTGCTGCTCTATTTTTTTTCAAAATAGGAAGAGTGCGATCGTAGTTTCTGGATTGCGGAAGTTATGTCCTTATTTTCAAAAGGAGGGGGATAGTGCTCTAATATTGTTAGAACAATCTAAGTTAGTTTATGAAAGAGTAGCTAAGAATAGGAAAATCAAAGTTGGATGTAGGTTTGTTACAGAACTACATAGAGCGCGCTGTTCTGAATGGCTGACTACTAACCTAACTGGCTGTGCAAAGTTAGGTTAGTAGAAATTATGTGGCTGTTAATTCAGATTTGAGAGATAAGGGCTAGTGTTTTTTAGTAAAAATGGTAAAGGTCGCAATAAACTGAGGTTTGTTATTACATCGTTCGCTACATAGTGAAAACAGGCGACATACCGCTGTCTTGTCCACTCATTAGCAACAAGCCAATTAAGACAAGTAAAACACCACCGAATAGCTGTAAATAATGACCTGCGGCTTTTAGTGAAGCACTGTTATTCTTGTTACCTGCTGCCAAATAGCGTTTTACCAAGTTCTTGCCTGTTAGTGTCATTATAGCAATCGTCGAGGTTGTGAAAGCAGTACCAATCGCCATGGCAAAAGCACTGACAACACCCATCCAATATAGGCCAACCATGTTTGCGAAAAGCAGTACCATGATGGCTCCGGTGCACGGTCTTACGCCAATCGTCACTATAATTCCAGCATATTCTCGGAGCGTTGAGGCTTTGTTGATTGCGTCTGCATCGGCTACATGCTGGTGGCCGCACCCACAGTCGGCATGAGAATGATCTGCATGAGTGTTAGCTGCGGCTTGCATTGTGCTAGTAGCGTCGATTATCGGAGAAGGGGCTGATATTGATGAACGAAGTGCCATTGGCGAACGCGCTGAAATTGTCGCAGCTGTGTCTGTTGCGAGTGTAGTGATGGCTTTCACTTTCAGCTTAGGCTTACGCATAGTGGTGTAGATGTTTTTCAAAGCCTTCCAACATATAAGCGCGCCGACGACCGCGACTAAGGCAAAGCTTAATGAAACAAACATATTCGCTTTGTCATTCACTACTCGCATGGAAGCACTAAAGCCCCACAGCAACACGCTTACTAGTAAGATTGCGACCAATGCTTGTAAAAAAGCGGAGACGACCGTAAGCACTAAACTCGCCTTGGCTTTGGTTGGGTGAGTCGCTAAGTAAGTCGACACGATAACTTTGCCGTGCCCAGGCCCCAAAGAATGAAGCATGCCATAGATAAAGCTGAACCCGATAAGGTAACTGCCTGCGCCCCAAGGGTTGGATTTAGCTTCATAGAGCAGGTCTGCAAGTTCTGAATTGACTTCTCTTTGCCATTGAATGCTAGAGATAACTAACGATGGCCACATGGACCACAGTTGATACGCACCAATAGCAATAAGCACGAACGCGCCAGCACCAATGAGGTAGTGATTGATTTTGGATTGATTTTTCTTCATTTAACAAGAACCTATATCTGAAATCTTTCTGTTAATTAGTTGCCATGCTTAATCAGCTAGACGCTGACTTAAAGGCTGAAACGAATCACTGCGACTAAGAAGCGGGAACCGCCGCACAATGAAGCTCAACCGATTGTGTAAACAGTTGGCCTAGCGTGTTATCTGGATCTGCATCGACAGGTAAAGACATTGCATAACTCATTTGCTCTGGCGTCGGGTTAGGCTCGATTAATTCTAAATGGCATTGTCTTGCTAGTTCAGGTGACAATGTCACGTCGCTGTTGGATAGCCACGACATGTCGACAAAGTAACTAGGGTCAAAAATCAATACGCGAAGCGAGTTTCGTGTCACAGGCTTAGGTTTAGAAAGTGGTAGGTCAAATGTTAGAACCATCTTGGCTTTATCACGCTCAAACTTTGCGTTCTCAACCACCTGATATTTGATGGGCTCTTCACCATCATAAAAGTACGTGAAGTAGTGCTCGTACATCATGTTTTCGATTACAGACGCAGCGAGCTTTTTGAATGTTTCAGTTTCTGTATCGGCAGAGACGTCTTCTCCATCCAACATGTACATCGAGGTCATTGCATCAAAAGACCACTCCATAGAGAGACCGGTGATCATGCCATTCTCTCCCTCAATATGAGTTTTCATCTCTATCCAAGAGTGAGGGTGGGCATATAGATTTGGCGCAAAACACAATAATGCTAGGCCAACAGTCAAGCCCTTGAGAGAGCGAAAGCATGTCGAGAAACGGCTTACATAGCGTGTGGAGAGGCGATTGATGACATCGATTAGAATAAATGGCTGTTTCATGAGAAATGATGGTAATTTAGTGTGATGTTATATTATAACAATCCGATGCGTTGTTCACTTCAAATTATAAGCTTGTTTACATTGAAGCCGACTGCAATTCTTGATTTTCAATCCAACCTATTTTTCCTATAAACATCTTTGATTGGTCCCTAATTCGACATTATTCAGACTAGTGTGTGACGTTGAATAGTCGATTAAGCTCTCGGTTGTGCGAGGCCTTTTTGTAATGGGTTTGAGCTTGGCTCTTCATAACAGGCATTAACAACGCAAAAAATACCCCCAGTAAAAATACTACCCCCTAGTATATATGGTTATTTGAAAGGTAACTGAGATAGGCTGAAGATGACGCTAAGTTTGGGTGCTTGTGATCTTAGTTATCGATCCAGTAAATCTTATTTTTCACATGATAGTTATTGGCATATGCCAATAATGGGGCGTATGCTGAACTCCTGATCATCAATAACAGGAAGTTACTATGTTATACGCAGTACCTTGTCGCGACCTTCATGTTGGCAACCACTTTGCTCGTTCCCCACAGATCGCGATTGTCGATGAACAACGACAGATAAAACAGATTGTTCCTTTGATTGACTCCGACACCTCTTGCAATAAAAAGAAGCAATGGATTTCGGTTCTCCGTTCTTACGATGTGAAATCTGTGGTGGTTCGTTATATTGGTAAGAAGATGCTGGCGCACTTGTTCAATAACGATATTCGAGTCTTGGCATCGACAGGTAAGGCAGAAATCGGGGCTTTGGATTTCGACAATCTACGGGAACTGACCGATCTCGATTATGGTCGCGAGCCGAGAAATAGTGGGTGTGGCAATAAAACGTGCGGCGAAAACGGGCACAAAAAACAAGCTTCGATTCTAATGGTACAGCCTAATCAGCTGGGTGCTATTCGAGGGTTCCGACAATGACCTTTTTGTTGACGCTATTGGGGTTTGTCGGAGTCGTTACATTGATGGCGATAGGCGTGATTTTTTCGCGCAAGCCAATCAAAGGCAGCTGTGGAGGATTGGCGCAGTTAGATATTGAGCGTGAATGCAATTGCAAGGATGTGTGTGAAGGGCAAAGCAAAAAGCTGTATCAGATTACTGAGCCATCAAGCTAAGTATCGAAGTAAGCATCAGAGTTCTCGCTCACTGAGTTAAATAACTTCTGGCTAACACGTTAATTAATTACTTTGAATCACCAACGCGTGACCATTGACGATGCACTTGGCGACTTTAGCTCGTGCACGCTTGATAATGTTGCCGAACGTTTGGCGAGACACCTGCATTTGTTCAGCGGCTTCAAGCTGGCTCAGGCCTTCTTGATCAGCCAAGCGCAAGGCTTCGAGCTCTTCCAATAGCAATTCTTCTTTATGAAGCTCGTCCATAGGAACACCATTGGGCTTAAAACAAGAGTAAGCCGTACGGGTACACAACTGGCGATGTTTTTTTGGTCGAGCCATATCAATCTCTAGCAATCTATGGGTAAAGGTAAGTATGAAGGTTTTCTTTCCACACAATCATCGGCGTTGCCAAGTGTGCAGCCAAGGTTTTTTCAACGACAGCGCCATTTGTTTTGAAGCTATTGGCGAGCATGACACTTTAACTAAGCATGAGGCAGTAGCTAAATATAAAACCAGAGCCAAGATTGTACCAACAGATAAAACTGAGGGCTACGATGGCATCATGCAAGGTGGCATTGTCACTACACTGCATGACAGCGCGATGTTGCATTGTCTATTTCAGAATGATATCAAGGCGATGACGGTGAGTTTAACCTCTCGTTTTCATCATCCGATTTTGATTGGTCAAGAACTGGAAGTTCGTGCCCAGTGGGTGAAAAGTAGACGTAATATCTACTTCCTAGAAAGCCAAATTACTCAGTGCGGAAAGTTATGTTCGTCGGCACAAAGTCAGTTTATGTCAGTTTCTAGCTATCAAACTTAAGCTTGGTATAGCGGTGTTGTTTTATCAGTTATAAAAGTCCAACTACGGTTTCATAATCACTGAAAATAACGTGTACGAAGAAGAGATTAACCGCGCCCTGTTGAAGATTCGTGAGTCACGAAAGTGGCGTAAAATCTTGGTCGATTATTTCGCAGATCAGTAATCGAAATTAGAGGCTTATTCAAAAGCTTTTGGACTTTCGCCGTTACAGTTGATCTGAATCTGAGGCCTTGATCTTTTTGAAGTATTTAAATGCACTCCAAACCGCGTAAGCCGCAACCCCTACAATCAATGCCGAGCGAAGGAGAATAGGCGCATCATGCTCAAGTTGACCAACATGAGGAACAATACTGGCAAACAATCGACTGGTAAAAAACAGCCCCATTACTAACATAACAATCTTATTCATGTGACCTGCCATTCAATTGGGTACGTTGGACAGAATGAGTTATGGGGCGATTACACGGCCAAAAACGATTCTGCTCGAAATAAAAGCATGCGCTTCTCAAGAGCGCTCGTCAACGCGATATCAGCTTAAAGCCAGTAAGCTAAAGTTTCGTTTTTGGAAGTGATTTGTTCTGCTGTTGGAGTTTCGAGTTCAAGACTGTTGGGAGGGCGATGACACCTTTCTGTGAATTTGATTTTCCGGAATTATTATTCTGATTTATGATCGCATGCAATCTAGGGGGGACAAATGTCCTCCTCTTTGTTTCTATCGGCGCAATAAGATAGGTGCTACAAAAATCAAATAATAAAGGACACCCCGATGGATCTATTCGCCCTACTTGATATCAATAATACCTTAGTCAATATCCCAATAGGGGATGGCTATGCAATGAGCTGGATCGAAGCATTCGGCACGGTGTTTGGCCTGCTTTGCATTTGGTTTGCAAGCCAAGAAAAAACCATTAATTACCTGTTCGGGTTACTGAATGTCACCTTATTTGCGGTTATCTTTTTCCAAATTCAGTTATACGGACTGTTACTGCTTCAACTCTTTTTCTTCTGCGCCAACATTTACGGCTGGTACGCATGGACACGCCCTAATGAGCAAGGTGAAACGCTAGAAGTTCGCTGGTTGAGTCAAAATAAGCTGGTGGCAACGGCTGCAGCCTGTGCGATTTCGATTGCACTGCTCACAATGTATATCGATCCATTCTTCTTTGCGTTGGCAAACATTGCGGTTGATAGCTTGAATCTATTTGGTGCTGATTTAACGGAACCAGTACTTGAACCTGATGCGTTCCCATTCTGGGATGCCACGATGACCATTCTATCTATTGTTGCTCAAGTTCTTATGACACGTAAGTATGTTGAAAACTGGATACTGTGGATTGTGATTAACATTATCAGTGTTGGTATTTATGCGACGCAGGGTGTGTACGCAATGTCTGTTCAATACGCAATCTTAATGTTTATTGCGGCAAACGGTACTCGTGAGTGGGCACGCACAGCTAAACGAAACAGTGATAAATCGTTAACTCAAGCAACGGCTTCTTAGGAGTGAAGATGGCAAAGCAACCTCATATCGGCGTTGATGAAACGCAAATTGCTCCGTTAGTTATTGTTTGTGGTGAGCCTGATAGAGCGAATCGAATCGCGAGCTTGCTTGAAGATGCCGAGATGGTTTCTGAGAACAGAGAGTATCGAATCTTCACTGGTGCCTATCAAGGGAAAGCGATATCAGTTTGCAGCACTGGTATTGGCGCACCTTCAATGATCATTGCGGTAGAAGAACTTAAGTTTTGTGGTGTGACTCATATCGTTCGAGTAGGGTCTGCAGGTGCGATGCAGTCACATATCGGGCTTGGTGAGCTAATTATTGCAGAGGGCGCGGTTCGCGATGAGGGTGGTTCTACCGCTTACGTTAGGCCGTCGTATCCCGCCTATGCAAGCTTCTCTCTGCTTAAAGAGCTAGACAAGTTCTTGCAGCAGCAAACAACACCTTACTATTTGGGCACGGTACGCTCACACGACAGTTTTTATACCGATGACGAGCAGGCGCTTTGTCAGTACTGGAATGGCAAAGGCATTTTAGGTGCAGACATGGAAACATCCGCGCTGTTTACCGTGGGACGCTTGAGAGGGCTTAATGTAGCTTCTATCTTGAACAATGTTGTCTTGTACGAACAAGATGTAAAGGAGGGCGTTGGGCAATATGTCGATGAGGCAGAGGCAATGATGCAAGGAGAGCGGCTAGCATCATTAGCGGCACTGGAAGCATTAATTACTCAATAAGAGCCTGAATAAATGTAAGACGAAAGCGATGGGAGACCGTCGCTTTTTTATTGGGTTCTCTCCTGTGGTTTAAGTGGTTACAATCGTTTGAATATAAACAGCAGTAATGCAATGAGAGAGTAAGTATGAAGATTGCACCATACTCAAGCGGACGCTTTAAAAATTACTTAGAACAAAAAAGCTCTGAATTTAGAGATCTCATCTACCAACACCAAGTTAACTCTCGTTACTTTAATCAAAACGATGAAATCCTACGTCAAGGTGAGCAGCTTCAGTATCTTTATGTAGTGCCCGCAGGGAGAGTCTCTATGAGTATTTCTGCAGCTAATGGGCGACGCTTTCAATTGGGTGAGGTGAATTGCGATTACCATATCTTCGGTGAGATGGAGTTTTTCACTCAGACACCTTGTCAGTGGAACGTAGTGGCTGACGAACACATGCAAGTTGATGTCATTTGCATTCAGAAACTAGCAGAAGCACTACATGAAAACCCGGAGATGATGTTCTTCTTTGCCTCTGCATTAGCGGAAGATTATCAAGACTCTATGGGCATTTACACTAACCGTCTTTTACACTCAATTACCTACAACATTGCCTACGACTTATTGGTTCAAAGCCAAACAAATACCGTGTTAGGTGGTTTCGATAAAGTGAATCAAGAAGCGGAACGTTTTGGCACATCGAGCAGAGTGTATCGAAGAGCGGTTAAAGACCTACTAAACAAGGGTTTCATCAGAAAAGGAGACCAAGGGTTGGAAATTGTTGACCAGCGAGCACTGCAAGCTTTTATTGACTCCTACGAATAATAAAAGAGCTTGGCACTTACTTAAATGCCAAGCTCGGTTTTTCAATGTTTACTATTAACTACTCGCATCTATTTATGAGCGACTTTCTCTCAGCAACTAGCCCGTAAGTGTCCGCGCACCATTACCGGCGACTAAGTATTAATCCTTAAGCTTTTGCATACATGAGTGTTCTATAACCACCGATTAAGTTGCGTGCTTTAAAGCCGTTGTTGACGAGTTGGCGATAAGCCACGTTACCACGTAACCCGACTTGGCAGTAGATTACAATCTCTTTGTCTTTTGATAGTTCGTCCATGCGGTGACGCAGTTGGTCGACAGGAATGTTGATTGCGCCTTCAATAAAGCCACCATTTTCTAGTTCGCCAGGGTTACGAACATCGAGTAGGAGTTGGTTGTCGCTTAATGTTGCAATCTCATCGAAATGAATAGGTGTCGCGTCACCTTTAATAATATTGTTGGCAACAAATGCGGCTTGGTTAATCACGTCTTTGGCACTCCCGTAAGGTGGTGCATAGGTTAATTCAAGGTGTTGAAGCTGATCAACGGTCATACCTGCACGTTGAGCTACTGCCATAACATCAATGCGTTTATCAACGCCATCTTTACCGACGGTTTGCGCACCTAGTATTTTCCCTGTCTTAGGGGCGAATAACATCTTGAACGAGACAATCTCAGCGCCAGGATAGTAGCTAGCGTGGCTTGCGGTATGCACATAGACTTTTTCATAGTTGACGCCTTCACGCTTCAACTGTTTTTCGTTTTTCCCTGTTGAGGCAACGGCTAGGTCAAAAATCTTACAGATAGCTGTGCCCTGTGTACCTTGATAGATTTCATTGCGTCCGAGCATGTTGTCGGCAGCCATACGACCTTGACGGTTAGCAGGGCCAGCAAGCGGAACTAGAGTTTGTGCACCTGTGACAAAGTCTTTTTCTTCGACCACATCACCCACAGCGTAGATGCTAGGATCGCTAGTCTGCATCATTTCATTGGTGTAGATACCACCTAGTTCGCCAATTTGAAGTCCTGCTTCTTTTGCTAACTTAGTCTCAGGACGCACACCGATAGCCATGATTAAGATATCAGTAGTTAATGACTCGCCATTATTAAGTGTTAATTCTAATTCACCCTCTATGTGTTGGTGCTTCTCGCTCTCGCCTGAATCAAAACTTGCGATGTGTTCGTTAGGTATATATTTCACAGACTCAAGCGCGACGCCGAGTTTTAGGTCGATGCCTTTGTCACGAATCTCCGCATGGGCAAAGCCGGCCATTTCCCGGTCTACTGGCGTCATTACTTGGTCAGCCATCTCAATCAACGAAGTCTTGATCCCAAGCTGATGAAACGCTTCCATCATTTCCAAGCCGATAAAGCCACCGCCAACAACTGTCGCGTGCTCAGGTTTATTCATTTGGATTGTTTCGATGATGCGATCCATATCTGGAATATTGCGTAGTGAATGGGTGAGGGGGTTATCGATTCCTGAGATGGGAGGAACGACGGCACCGGCTCCAGGGCTGAGTAATAAGAAGTCGTAACTCTCGCTGTAGTGATTACCATCAACAAGATTTTTGACTGTAACGGTTTTATTGGTGCGATCAATAGAGGTAACTTCGTTCATCACTCGTGCGTCAACGTTGAAGCGAGCTAAGAAGCTTTCAGGTGTTTGTAACAGAAGCTTGCTTCTATCCTCGATATCGCCACCTATGTGGTATGGCAATCCACAGTTGGCAAAAGAGACGAATGGTCCTCGTTCAAACATTATGATTTCGGCTTCTTCACTAAGACGACGAGCGCGTGCAGCAGCTGAAGCACCTCCAGCTACGCCACCGATGATTACAATTTTAGTCATACGTTTACCTATTACTGTCTCTAAGTTTAACTATACAAATTGCCGAGCATAGAGCTTGTATCTTCTTAATGATCAGTACTGGCTGGTCGCCGGCGATTGAGTAGTTTTCGAAATACCTAGATACTATAAAGATGTAAATTAGCATTGTCTAATATTTATTTTAAAGCTATCACCTCGGGATTGAGCGTTTGGTCCAAGGGCTGTGATTAGACTAAAGCACGCTAGTAAAGGTAATACGCGTTAGCGAGTCGAGTACAGGTTAGCCAAATTAACTGTCATGAGCATAATGAACAGGATCATGGATGTGCTGACTGATTACGTTCTTCAGATCTTGTTCATACAGATCTAGCCAGGCATAACGCTCGCGATACAACTTACGCTTTTGACGTTTTAGAGCTTCAAGATCTTTCCTGTTCGGGTTTGTCGGGAGACGATAGAAATAGTTATCATGCACCTGTCCATCGTGCTCTTCCCACAGACTGTCGTATTTAAGGCTGATGTCTTTGTTTTTCTTACCGTAGCGTAATGAGTTCGAGACATGACCAGACTCTTTTACCGCATAGATATTGTCGATACCCAAGTTAATAGCGAGCAGTCGTAGTGTTTCTACCATGAAGGATTTAGGTCTTAAACCGTAAAAAGCTTTGGTGAATGTGCGGCTAAATCCATTGTCATTGGCGCCACCCTGTATACCGCCGATGTAGATGTTGTTGTCGAAAACAGTAAACGAAATGGTATACATTTTTTCGAGTTGAGAGTTGGTCAATGAAATTGTCAGTTCACCTTCTTTTCTCGCGTTTCTTTCGAAGCTGAGATTAACCAGATAAACGTTGTCATCTATCTCAAGTTTTAAAAGATTGAGCCTTTCGTTATAGATTTGGTGTCTAGCTTCTGTTGCGAAGGTGTTTTCAAACCAGTCGTAGTGTTTGGATAAGATATCGATCTTTTCTTTATTGCTAAAGCCAGTACATAAGTAGGGAGTCACAAATTTAGAAAGGAAGTTGGGTTGCTTGATAAATAATAACTTTCTCTCTTCAGAGTTGAAATTATTACTCATTTTTCGAGTAGCTGAATAATAAAACAGGGCTCGAATAGTAAACTTAACTATCGCTTTGTACTTACCCTTATTTTTATGGGTATTTGCTTCAATCCCCATGCGAACGACATTCATAATCACCTCAAAGAAGAAGGATTGCTCGAACATAGTCGTGTCATGAACCCTTCCAATAATCTCACCAATAACAAGAAAATGATGATAGTGAAAAAGGTGATTTGGGTAAGTATGGATATGTATAGCTATGTAACTCAATCAGTTACTTAGCGTTCAGATTTTGGACAGGTGTGTTTGTCGCTTTAGTGGGGAGGGGTATCAATGTTATTTATTAGAGGCGCTTGCTCCTAAATCAAAAATGCCACTACAAATCTGCAGTGGCATTAGAACGATAACAAACGATCACCTTGCTTAAACCTAAACATTAGTTCTTATATAAACTAAAGTTCTAACAGTTTAGCCAGTTCACGCTCTTCGAGAAGCTCTTCAATGCGTTGACGAGTCTTAGGCGTTTCGGCTTGCGCTTTAGTCGACTTGCCTGCTTTTTTGCTTCGGCTCGTTTTCGCTTTTTCCTTAGTCGTCATCGTAATCTTCCTTGTGTTTTTTGTGTTACAGGTTGCACGTCTCTTTTAGTGCCTTGCCCGCTTTAAATGCTGGCGTCTTTGATGCGGCAATCTGAATCTCTTCTCCGGTTCGCGGGTTACGACCAGTGCGAGCAGCTCGAGAGTTAACTTTAAAGCTACCAAATCCAAGGATCGATACGTCATCACCGTTCGCAAGCGAAGTAGAGATACCTTCAACTAGCGCATTTAGTGCTGTGCCTGCTTGGTCTTTTGAGATGTCTGCAGAAGTCGCGATGTGTTCAACTAATTGAGATTTGTTCATTATCTATATTCCTTATTGAGTACGGCTGGCGTCTACCTTTAGCACCTAGCTTATGCGATCTTATCAACAGCAATTGAAATAATGTCAGTGAGCGGGTAGAGCTTTGTAAAGTAACCAACAGAATTGACTATAAAAGCATCTGTCGGTTCAATCAATGCAATTCATTGATTATTATTGGTTTATAGACATGTTGCCCAAATTTACTTGAGAAAAGAGCATTAGGGTTGCCCGTTCGATTCATAATCCAAATCGAAGCTGTCATCTATCACGTTGATAACGAAAGAGTAAAAACAAAGAAGCCCAGCTTAATTGCTGGGCTTCATGTTGTGCTGTCAGAGCGATTTGTTAATTCAGAACTATTTAGTAATAAAAATTTGTTCTGTTTCTAGTGATGTCATCGTGCGAACTTGACGCCAAATGTAGTAGAAAATACCTAACATCATCAGCATGCTTGGGATGGCGATTGCTGGGTAGCTGTAAAGTGTCAGCTTGCCAAGTTCTTCATTAAAGGCAGCGGTGCCAGCAGGGCTAGTCACAATCCAAGTCGCTAGGAAGTAGTTCATAGCTGAAGAAAATGCGAAAGTACTCGCGAATAGGTAGTTGGATGTCATTAGACAACGATCAAACTTTGCTTGGTTACCGAACTGCTTTAGGCGCTCTTCAATAAGAGAGATATTTAACAGGGCCGGTGTGAAAATAACTTTCTGGATAAACGGGTAGCGGGTGAAGGTTGAGCCAAGAACCGCCAAACCAATTAGACCAGGGATTAATGCTTCTTTTAGTGCTAACCAACGAGTGTCTAGCTCAAAGAAACCAATACCGCCCGTCAATAGCACGCTTACAAAGCCGAGCGCAGCGATGAAGTTGAACTTCTTATTGCGGATTAACTCCATGCCACCATAAGCAATAGGGAAGGCAAGGGCAACAAGCAAAGCAAAGCCTGTTCCGAGATGCTCATCTCCACTGAACTTCATTAAAATGAATGAAGGAAGAAAGACGTTAAACACGACTTCGAAAAGAGGACTCGATTTTTTGTTTTCTGCGTTACTCATAATTTCTAAATACATTATGTTATGGATTTGTTCTCTGGGATTGTTGTTTACCTCGCCCAAGATGTAAAGCCTTAAGGCGTCATGCTGTGTAACGACATGTGACATCAACGACATCTCTGAGCCTATATAACGCTCAATTTAATACTTTGTGAGGGATGTTTATCTGGCCGACTTGGGGAAATCGAGTGGAAATTTTGGTTTAGTTTATTCAAACCTAATTCAGTTTATTGCGTTGTCGCGTACTCTTACTCACATTCACCGCTCTCAAACGATTGATGAATGTGAAATGAGGGAGAATAGAAAGGAATAGTTATAAGTCCATTATTGGTCGAAAAGTAGGTTAAAGCTTAAAGGGATTTGGTCGGAAATCGCTAATCCACCCACGGTCGCTGAAAGTTTGTTTAGATTCTCTGTCGATATCCCAAAATCAGCGCCGTTGACGATGATTGTCGAAGCTGAGCTAACCATGACAAACCCTGAGGATGGAACCACCACAACTGGGAAATCGATCGTTTTGGTTACGCCGTGTAAAGTAACTTCCGCTGCTACTGTTGTTCTTTTTGGATCACCAGATAGCATCGACGGTTCAACCTTCCCAGAGATCTTCACTTCAGGAAAAGTCATCGATTCAAAGTAGAGTTCATTCAGTCTCTGGTCACGAATAGCGACTCCGGTGCTCACGCTTTTCAAGTCCAATACTATTGAAAACTGGCCCTCTTCGGTAAGCCCTCCAGACATAGGTTTGATGGATGCGGGCTCGACAACAAACTGCTTTTTAATGGTCGCGAATGTGATGTTCGATAACTTCGGATCTAATGTGTAGCCCGACTCCGCGAAAGATTGAGCGGAGATAACGGTGCATAGGAGGCCGAATGTAGAGATTAGTTTTTTCATAAGTTGTCACCAGATTGATGAATTCACAGGTTTACGTTCTTGAGTCGTACGTTTTTAAAATGACTTTTTGGAAAGAGTGATTGAGAGAAGCTTAGTTCAGCATTCGAAAAATTACCGCAGGAAAAGAAGAGCGTCGCTGTATTACTGGAATCATGATCGACGAAGTGACTTGTTTATTTTTAGTTATGTTATAACATAACCAAAATCACTCTTGCCAAGAATAATTATTCTGTTGGTAAAAGGGAAGCGATGAGCATGTATCAAGGAGACGACGTAATGAATGCCGTGTTAACCAAGCCTTTGGCTACCAATAGCAGCCAGCCACTCAACATTAGTTCAGCTGTGAGTATTCAGGATAAGGCAAATCACAAGCCAAGCTTGAGTGCTTCTGAGCAGCCAACGGTATTAGCGGATATCTACCAAAGTGATATTAATATAGCGGTATGGCAGCGACAGTTTGATGAAGGCTTAACGACGGCAATTAGTGAATTTATCGCCTTGAATCCAAACTTTAGTAAGTCTGTTAGCGTGTCACCTGATAATGCTTTCGATAAGTTGGAATTTGCTACCGATGGCACCGCCTCTAAAGCGCTATTAGAAAACATGGCAGAGCTGGTGGATATGTTCTGTTGTTTGTTTGAGCTTGAAGAAGTCGGATTGCGTTTAGCCGTTCTGAATAAAGCGATGTGCCCACGTTTCCATTTTGATCAAGTGCCTTGCCGCTTGGTGACAACTTATCATGGTGTTGCGACTCAATGGTTGCCAAACGACTTAGTCGACCGTTCTAAGCTAGGGCTAGGGGCTAACGGAAAGCCTGATTCTGTTTCAGGCCTGTACAACGACGAATCTGACATCCAGAAAATGGCCAGTGGTGATGTTGCGTTATTAAAAGGGGAGCGTTGGAGTGGCAATGAGAATAGAGGCCTTGTTCACCGTTCACCAGTCACTTCATCTGACGAAACACGATTGCTGTTAACGTTGGACTTTGGTTGATCAACTTTTGACTATTTAGTTCGCAACCTGTTTCTATTCAGACGTTCAACTCATTTAAATACCTTCCTAATGAGCTAACGGCATGGCGCGATCTGTGCCGTTATTATTCTCAAACAGAGACACTCATCAGCTGACCATGTTTAGCACATTAATTCAAAATTTAGAGTTTACCATTCTCTAAATCAATGCGTTACGATGCGTGCACTTACTCACATATATCAATATTTCAGTTCCTCATCGGTTTCTTAATTTATTTTAAAGCGTAAAATATATCCCGCTTGCAAACCTCTTTGGCAACCAATTTGTTCGCCACGGTTTTTTACTTCCACATTATAGGTTTCCTATGTTCAAGAAACTCTCGCTTAAAAATAAACTGGCGATTTCAGCCAGTATGGCCATTATCCTGGGGGGGATCTTGGTCGAGGCATTGTCTTTTCGTGCTTCATTGCAAAGGTTGGATACAGAAGTTGAACAGCGTTTAGAAGGCGCATCGGCTTCTTACAATCAATATGTATCGGATTGGATCTTATCCAAAGAGCGTGCGCTTACTTCTCTTTCGAAAGAATCCAAACAAGAAAGCTTGGTGACTCACCTAAAACAGGTTCGTGATTCAGCCTCTTTTGATAATGTCTTCTTGGCGTTTCCAGACGGTTCGCAAAAGAACGCAAACGGAGTGGTATTGCCGCCCGGCAATGATGATCCACGCGTATGGGGTTGGTACACCAACGCGGTAGCAAACCCTAGTAAGGTGTTCATGGATAATCCAACGGTTGCAGCTGCAACTGGGGCGAATGTTGTGTCGCTGGGTACTGCCATGCAATTACATGGTCAACAGGTTGTGTTAGGCGCGGATGTTGAAATTACCGACATTCTTAATAGCCTAGAGCAAGTGATTCTTCCGGGTGAAGGTTACATGTTCATCGCGACCAATAAAGGCACGGTTTATACGCACCCTGACACCAAGTTACTGAACAAAAATATCAGCTCACTTGGGTTAGATTTTGCGGACGTACAAAAGGCGCTGGCTAGCGGTAAAGACACTTCTATCGAGTTGAATGGCAGCGACTATGTTCTGTACGCACGTGCGATTGATGGAACGAGCCTGATTACTGTGAGCGTTGTTAACCATGACTCTCTGGTTGCGCCACTATTTGATGCAGTGATTGGTCAAGTGTTGGTGACGCTACTTGTGGTGATCGTATGTACCATACTGTTTAACCTGTTGTGTACGATTCTATTCCGCCCGTTGAACCACGTTTCTCAAGCACTGGCGCAAATCGCGAATGGTAGTGGTGATTTAACTCAACGCATTCATGTTGAAAACCAAGATGAAGTGGGCGAGTTGGCTCATAACTTCAATACCTTTGTTGGAAGCTTACAGCAGTTGATTGGCCATATCCGTGGGCAGTCAGAACAGCTAAACAGCCAGTCAGAGCAAAGTGCTCAGCGTGCGAACCGTTCGGTGGATGAGCTTAATCATCAGCAGCAAGAAATCACTATGGTCGCGACGGCCGTAACTGAAATGGCGAGCGCCACGCAAGAGATAGCATCGCATGCCGAGCAAACAGCAAAAGCGGCGCAAGATTCAGCGACAAGCACTAACAGTGGTCACGCTCTGGTTGTGGATACCAAAGGTTCAATCAATAACCTAGCCAATGAAGTTAATGAAGCGGGTAGTGTGATTAGCGAACTTAACAAGCATGCTCAAGAAATCTCGACTGTACTCGCAACGATTCAAGGCATTGCAGAGCAAACCAACTTACTTGCTTTGAATGCTGCGATTGAAGCGGCTCGTGCTGGCGAACAAGGTCGTGGCTTTGCTGTGGTTGCTGATGAAGTACGTGTGCTTTCGCAGCGCACTCACTCTTCAACGGAAGAGATCAAATCAACAATTGATATCCTGCAGCGTACAACGGCGCAAGCGGTTGAGCTGATGGAGAGCAGTTCTAAGTTGGCAATACATTCAGTAGAAGATGCCGATCGAGCTTCGCATGCGCTTGAAGAGATCAATACTGCAGTTGCTTTGATCAGCGATATGGCGACTCAAATCGCGACGGCTGCTGAAGAGCAAACACATGTGACGGGTGAAATTACCCAGAACGTGACGACCATTAAAGATGTTACCGACCACTTAGTTGTGGGCGCACAGGACAGCTTAACTGAGTCGAACGAACTTAAGAGCCAAGCCGCTGGCTTAAGTGACAAAGTGGCGACTTTTAAGCTTGCTTAACTGGTTCGCTCACTGATGCCTGATCAGTGAGTGCACGTTAAGCAATAAGCCAAAGCGACGTAGATTACGTCGCTTTTTTGTATTTGTGAGTAATCGAATTCTTTACTAATCCGCTTCTGAAAACTCTTTCAGCGCACTCATTGCAGCTTCTGCTTTGTCTTTTTGAACGAAGATATGGTCGTGATAAAAGCCAGCAATCACGTTGGCGCTAATGCCGTAAGAACCAAGCTTGGTGACAAAGGCTGCTGTTAATCCAACCGCTTCAAGACTGGAATGTACCGACAATGTAATCAGGCTAAACACACCATCGAAGTCTAGCTGAGCTTTGGTCGCAACTTCTTCTTTCAGAACCAGTGTTAAACCTTCTTTCTCACGAAAAGTCGAGATTGGATTGAGCTGAACATAGTCTGCCAATCCCCCGCCTACAGTACAAAAAACATAGCTCCCGTCGATTAATTCTGGTGACATGGATTTCAGTAGAAGGTCTAGGTCGGTAATGGCAGCCATAGTCAGTTTCCCTGCGTGAATAAGCTAATTGATGATGTATGCAGTCACGATAGAAGCAACTGCAGTTAAGTAAAATTAATGATTTTAATTCTGCATCAGTTTTACTAATGGCAAGTTTTCCTCCTTAGTGATGGCATCGTACTTCTACCAACTTGTCGATTGTTCCATCTCGTCAGATAAATGGTCGATAAAGGCTCTTAACAGCGGTGTGACTTGTTTACGCGTTCCATAAATAGCATGAACACCGAGCGTTTTAGGTTGCCATTCAGAAAGCAGTGGCACTAATAGACCATCACGCATCAAGGTTTCCACTGAAGGGAAGGGCAGTAAACAGATACCGTTGCCTTTGAGTGTGGCAGAAAGCAGAACCTCTGAGGTGTTTGCACTGATATTCCCTTTAATCGGAACCGATTCGAGCCCATTGGGGCCATTGAACGTCCAAGCGGTTTTGCCAAAGTAACTGAACGATAAACAGTTGTGGTGCGCTAGATCTTGGGCTTCTGTGGGTGTGCCTTTCTCTTTTAGATATTGAGGCGATGCGCAAATCACGGAGCGGCATTCACCGATCTGCTTCGCGACAATATTGGGCGTCAGTTCGTTGGTTATGCGAATGGCCAAATCGATGCGTGACTCAACCAGGTTGACGGTCTGATCAGTCGAGATAATGTCGATAGAAACCTCTGGCCATTTGGCGATGAAGCGACTAATTGATTCCATCAAGAAGCTATCGACAATCGAGTAGCTCGCAGTAATACGCAGCTGACCTTTTAAATGCTCTCGGTTTTGGTTTCTGATCCCAGCTAGGGATGTTTCCAGTGCCAAAAGTTCTCTGGCGACCTCAAGTGTTTCTTTACCTGCGCTGGTTAAACTCAAGCTTCGTGTTGTTCTGTGAAGCAAGCGTGTGTCCATCCATGCTTCTAACTCACCCAAATAACGAGTGACCTTGGTTCGTGAGAGATCAAGGTGCTCTGCCGCAGCGCTTAAACTGCCACGTTCCACTATGGTGACAAAGACATTCATTGCCTCGAGTTTATCCATTGTTTTATTGCCTAGAGAATTAAACCGACCTCAGTATATGTCCGAAAACTGCAACAGTTAAAGTTAATTTGATGTCTATTTCATCTAAAAACAATCAAATAAGATATTTGGACATTCAGCGAGTTGGCAGGTGTTCAACTCCAAATATCGGAATAAAGCCATGAATACGTTATCGAAAACCCTGTTATCAAAAAGCATGCTTTTAGGAACCATAAGCCTAGAAACCGTGCTGGCATCAAGTGTTGCGCTAGCGACAGAACTGAACATTACTCACTATAACCCCGGCGAGAACGCGATATTCCCGGCAAGCTCGGTATTGGTCTCGGGTGAGAAAGAAGTGATTCTGTTTGATGCGCAATTTAGTGTGGCTGATGGACAAAATTTGGTGGAGCAAATCAAAGCGACTGGCAAAAAATTATCGATGATTTACATCAGTAGCGGCGACCCAGATTACTACTTTGGTTTGGAACCGATAGTTTCGGCATTTCCTAACGTTAAAGTCGTTGCCAGTGAAGCCGTTGTCGCGCATATCAAACGCACCAAAGATGCAAAGCTTGAATACTGGGGGCCTATATTAGAAGGCAACGCGCCCTCTAAGGTGATTGTTCCAATGGTGATGAACGACACAACATTAAGCATCGAAGGTGAAACCATCGAAGTGAAAGAGATAAATACACACCAAGCTTACCTATGGGTTCCGTCTGAAAAAACGGTGTTTGGTGGCGTGTCGGTGTATAGCGGTGTGCATGTATGGATGGCAGATACTGCATCGAAAGAGATTCGTAGCCAGTGGTCACAATCGTTGGAGCGTATGAAAGCACTAGAGCCAGAGGTTGTAATTCCGGGTCACTATTTAGGTGAAATGCCAACAGGAATAAATGCAGTTCACTTCACGAAGGATTATGTGGCTGATATTGAAAAAGCGTTGGCGAGCAAAAGTAATCCAACATCGGTCGAGATCAGTGATTACATGAAGAAAGCCTACCCGAAATTTGAGGCTACGGAAGGCGATTTAGAACTTGGCGCGAAAGTGCTAAGCGGCGAGATGGCTTGGCACTAGAGTTGATTATCTCGGTTGTGTCCCAGAACAGTCTGAAGATTGTATGCTAGATTTATTGGTGATACACAACTGGAGATATCGATGATCTGGCTTTCAGTGAAAGTACTACAGATTGGACTTGTCTATGGATACAGGAAGTATCAAAAAACGAAAAGAGCTCCAGCTTAGGAGCTCTTTTTTTGTTTCGGAGAGACGACTTTCTATTTCAAGTGAGAAAGAAAATCAACATTTACCCGGTTTACAGTTAGTAGTCAGATTAGCCTAGTAGCCAGATCCGCCCTGCAACTCAATATCACCAATAAGCGAAAGTATGTTGAAAATAGAACCCATTACTCCTCACATCGGCGCTCGTATTCACGAACTAGAGCTTTCTACATGCAGTGCTGATGAACTCGATAAGGTGTATCAGGCACTTATTGCCCATCAAGTGATCTTTCTCGACGGGCAGACTTTGTCTCCAGAACAACACTTGATGATTGCACAGCGCTTTGGAACGTTAGAACCTGCACATCCTTTCTTCCCTCGCGTGGAAAGTGCGCCACAGGTGAGTGTGATTGAAACAACCCGTGGCAATGCGCCAAAGGAAAGTTATTGGCATACCGACTTAACGTGGCGCAGCTTGCCGTCGAAAGCTTCCCTGTTGCATGCTCAACACATTCCAAGCATTGGTGGTGACACTATCTGGTGTTCTATGACTGCGGTTTTTGAATCTCTACATGAAGATATGAAAGCTAAGTTGAGAGGGTTGTCGGCGACTCATTCGCTTGTGGCCTTTGAAGGTATAGAATCAGAAGACATTGATCTCGATTGGCACAAATCCTTGATTAAAACAGCACAGGAGAATCCGCCAGTGGTTCACTCTGTTGTTCAAGTTCATCCTGAAACGGATAAAGAAACGCTCTGTATCAATGAACAGTTTATTCGTTATATCAACGAACTCGACCGCAAAGAGAGTGATGTTTTACTCAGCCAACTGTTTGAAATTGCGAGACGCCCTGAGTTTCAAGTTTGTTTCAAATGGGACAACGGCTCAATGGCGATCTGGGATAACAGGGTAACGCAACATTACGCAGTGATAGATTACGGGGATACTCCAAGAAAAATGCATCGAGTAACAGTGACATAGCGGTAAGCTGAACACAGTTATCAAAAGAACACCGCGCATGCCCATCCCTGAACCAGGGCGCGAGCACACTT
>NZ_JBFRMS010000099.1:0-46596 GCF_041470505.1 Vibrio sp. 10N.261.55.C5 | reverse complement strand
AAGTTAGTTTGCAAACATCATAAGGGGTGGGAACCCAGCCACATCCCGGCACACAAGTCACTCGCTGCGGCTGCTCCCTTCCAGGCCTGACCGAGTTCACGAGCTATTGTTGCGGGAGGACCAGGCCCCCATAGATTCGTTTTCTAAGAGGCTTGCCTCAAAGAGTGATTGGATTATTAAGCATCACAGCAACCATTGCAAGCCCTTCCACCCTATTTTTGAACAATTGCGGTCTAAGTGCTTATCCTTTATTCAAACCACTAGAAAATCGCAGGTAAATTCACCATTTACCTGCATTTGGAAGGTTTGGATTGCTGGAGTACTAGATATCGATATCTTCGTTATCTTCTGTGCGAATGATGTAGTCTGTCATCCACGCGGTGCCTAATAGACACAACCATACTACAAAAACTGGACTAGGTACTTCGATACTTGGGGTAATCACCAAAGCCGCAAAACCAACCGTTGGCAGTGTCCAACATAATAGTTTATTCCAGCGGAAGGTTTTCAAGCGCGTCAGCGTTTCCATCGATGCCATGATGCCCGTTACACACAAGGCAACCAAAGCGGCATAAGGTAAATCGGCTATCCATAATGGAAGTATTAAGCCTAATGACCACCAGCTGTGTCGGCTAGCAGGCTTAAGATGATTTGCCGCCCACCAAATCACGATGATTGATAAGGTTTGAAGTGTGGTAACCCACGGGACGCCTTCAAGCTTGCCTGCTGATTGTGTCACCATGATCCCGACCTGCAAAGTAGTCACAATCAAGCCGGAAATAATCACGACCGACAAACTACTGCGTCTTGAAAAGACCACCATCAATAGCGGGAACAGTACCCACGCACTGACAGACAGCGTGATGGGCTGCAAAGGAAGGGTTAGACCATAAGTGGTCATGGAAACAAGCAAAGCTAATCCTGCCATGCCCCCCTGCGGTAAAATCCATAAGGCAGGAATGACCATTGCAAGCACCGGGATATCTCCCTCACTTAAACTGATTGCTCTCGCGCAAACAACCGCTAATAATGTGGTGATCAAGAACTGAAACGTTGAAAATACCATAGCCCTCTCCTTCTACCGATCCGTGGTACCATACCAATCGTAGTAATTAACTGGTCACCCTAGCTTGTTAAAAAACTCGATAACCTCGTTAGATTTTTTGATTGGAGAATGACTACTTATCAAAACTTCTTATCAAAAAGAGCGGCCTTGCTCTCAAGCTTTTTCCCTGCGCTATTTTTGAACACTTACTTACTGTGATTGGTATTTATGAACTAGGAACATTTAGTATGGACCAATTTTTAAGCCAAATCTTTGCTGTGATTCACCAAATTCCATATGGGAAAGTAACAACTTATGGAGACATAGCACGTTTTTCAGGATTTCCGGGCTATGCGCGCCATGTTGGTAAAGCGCTGGGTAACCTGCCAGAAGGTAGCAAACTGCCTTGGTATCGAGTGATAAACAGCAAGGGTGAAATATCTTTAAAGGCTGATTCGTTCGACAGACAAAAGCAGCATTTGGTTAAAGAAGGGGTTGAGGTGAGTGATGCAGGAAAAGTTAAACTCAGAATATACAAATGGCAGCCCTAGAGCTGCCACTAATCGTCAATTCAACTGGCTAAGTTAAGCCAATCAAGATGCCTTAACAGTGGCATCGATTTCTGATTAACGAACACCAACCAAACGTAGGTCTGCTTGCTGTGTATTTTCTACATCAGTAATTACTGACTTAATCGTGTCCGTTATGAAACGCAGTTTACCGTCAACATGAATCGATGCGCGCATGTTGTAACGGTGGTTAGCTTTAATTTTGTCGTTGTCGTAGCTCAGCTCGAATGCGAACGGTACTTGCTTACCGTCTGTGGTGAACTCTTGAGTTGCGATAACCGTCGATGGTGCATCAGCCAGTGAGATATCTTCTAGCGTAACGGTAACCACTGCATTCTCTGGCAATGCAATTCTTTCACGGTAGCTTACTGTTCCTGAAATCACTTGAGTGTTCTCTGCAACCACTTCTTGAGAAGCGCTCGTTTCTGATGTTGCTTGGCAACCAACAAGTAGGCCAAACGATACTAAAGACGTAATAAGAATTAGAGCCTTTTTCATATTCAATTTCTCTCAACATGTTTGCCGGACTCGGCAAATCTACTCACCAATTATAAGAGAGCTTTCATATTCTGTCTTGAAACCCTATGATTTATTGACAGATATCTGACTAAGCTAAATGATTAACACCATAATCTGACACCCATTTTACGAAGAGGAATGCTGGCGATGAGTCAACCTTTACAAGAATTACTAAGTTTACTTCAGCTAGAAAAACTGGAAGAAGGTTTATTCCGTGGGCAAAGTGAGAACCTAGGCCTACCACAGGTATACGGCGGTCAGGTATTGGGACAAGCGCTTTCTGCTGCTCGTTATACCGTTCAAGACGACCGTAGTGTTCACTCGTTCCACAGTTATTTTCTGTTTCCCGGCGATCCTGAAAAGCCAATCATTTACGATGTTGAGAACCTACGAGATGGACGCAGCTTTAGCACACGCCGTGTAAAAGCGATTCAAAATGGCCGCCCTATTTTCTATCTCACTGCTTCTTATCATGGCGATGCGCCAGGGTTTGAGCACCAGATTTCAATGCCTGATATTCCGGGACCAGAGAACTTTGCCTCAGAAACTGAATTAGCGAGCCACATTGCGGAATTCTTACCAGAGAAACTGCGCAAAACCTTCTGTGGCGAAAAGCCGATTGAGATGCGTCCGGTGACGGTGGTAAACCCACTGAAACCTAAGAAGACGGAAGCGAAACAATACCTTTGGGTAAGAGCGAATGGCGCGATGCCAGACAACCACTTGATCCACCAATACCTGCTTGCCTACGCATCGGATTGGGGATTCTTAGTGACGGCGCTTCACCCACATGAAGTCTCTATCATGACGCCAAATTTTCAAGTGGCGACGATTGACCACTCAATCTGGTTCCACCGCCCATTCAAAATGGACGAATGGCTGCTTTATGCGATTGAAAGCCCAACGGCAGCGAACACTCGCGGCCTAGTGCGCGGCGAGATCTTCAACCAGAAAGGTGAGCTGGTAGCGACAGCAGTACAAGAAGGTGTGATGCGTTTTACTAAATAGCACTCAAATAAATAGCGGATAAACGCTTCTTACAAGCCTCAAATACGCACAAACAAAAAGAGGCTAGGTTTAATACCTAGCCTCTTTCTTTAATGACGCTTAAGAAAACTCGTCACGCAAAAATCAATAAAACCTACTCAACTTCTAACGTTGGCTCAAACTCGCCTTGAACTCGCGTTTTAATGCCATCACCTGCGTCTCGTAGAAGGTTAAATGGCGATAACACTACGCCTTTCACCGCGCCCTCAGCGGCTCCCTGAGCGAGTTCCTTACTCTTATCAGCTAACAAATTAGCTTGTGCCAAAATACCTGGGACTTCCGCTCGTAGCATTTCAGATTCCGTGACGATGACAGGAATAGTCTGTTCGCGGTAAGACTTACTTTCAGCGAGCATTGGTGGCATTACGTCTACGCGGTATCTCTTTAATTCAGTTAATGTTGGTGGAATAACATCGGTTCTTACCTGCTCGACTTCCGTTCGAACATTTTTCACTTCATCTAATATCGCAGGGATTTTGTTGTCGACCGAGGCTACGGTTTGATTCACATCATCGATCGTCTTTCTAACTTCTTCGACAGTGTTTAACACCTGAGGAGCAAGATCGCTGACATGTTCTGCAAGCGCTAATAGCTCTTCTACTTTGAGCCCTTTGGTGAGGCCCGATATGTCTTCGATAACTTGCGGGTAAGTATCAACGATTTCACCGACTTTATTAGTCAATGAGTAGATGGTGTAACCCAAGTAAAAAATGGCGACCGCCAGTACCAGCTGGATAGCGGTAGATACTTTTGCAAACATGAATAATCCTTTTCTTTATCGCAGAGACGAGATCTAAACTGAGAAGATAGTTAAACTAAAGCGATAGTTAATCTATTACTAGGCGCAGCTTAAAGCGGCAATGCTGTCGTGTACTTCAATGGTTCCATCGCAAACGTCGAGGTCACATTAGAGATACCATCAATGCTATTCACCAAGCGCTTATAGAAATCATCAAAGCACTTCATGTCTTTAACCTGAACCTTCATCATATAATCATATTCGCCAGCCATGCGATAGAACTCCATCACTTCTGGAAATTCCGACACAGTATTCACAAAACGACCATACCACTCATGAGAATGATCACTGGTTTTCACCAATACGAACGCAGTAAAGGAAAGATCCAGTTTTTCCGGGTTCAGCAGTGCAACTCTTTTCTCAATAATGCCGTTCTCTTCGAGGCGCTTAAGCCTTTTCCAACAAGGCGTTGTAGTGAGATTGACCGCTTCAGAAATATCGTTCAATGACAGGGTGCTGTCTTCTTGCAGTAACCCTAATATTTTTTTATCTACGGCATCTATCACACTTTCACCAAATCGCATTTAAAGAGAATAATTTTCTACAATTTAAGCAAAACAAAGCAAATATGGCAAAGTTTTTCTCTCCGATTATAGATAAATTAGAACCATACCAATTACAAAGAATTCCTACACTCGATCAGGAGAACGTTTATGTGCACTGACCATCAATGGATTAACAACGCGATTCGTAAAATTGAAGCGGACTACCAACGCTCAGCGGATACGCACCTTATCAAGCTCGATCTACCAAGTATCGAAGGCATTGATGTTTACCTTAAAGATGAAAGCACACACCCTACAGGCTCTTTAAAGCACCGTTTAGCGCGTTCTCTCTTCTTATACGCTATCTGTAACGGTTGGGTTGGCCCAGAAACCACGATCATTGAATCTTCATCGGGCAGTACTGCGGTGTCTGAAGCTTACTTCGCTCGCCTACTTGGCCTTCCATTTATCGCGGTAATGCCAAAATGCACAGCGAAGAAAAAGATCGAGCAAATTGAATTCTACGGCGGCCAAGCGCATCTTGTGGACCGCTCAGATGAAATTTACGATGAGTCTCGCCGTTTAGCAGAAGAATTGAATGGTCACTACATGGATCAATTTACTTACGCTGAGCGCGCAACCGACTGGCGTGGTAACAACAACATCGCGAACTCGATTTTCAATCAAATGCAGATGGAAGATCACCCAGTTCCAGTTTGGGTAGTAATGAGCCCAGGTACTGGCGGTACTTCAGCGACGATTGGCCGTTTCATTCGCTACCAACAACATGAAACTAAGCTTTGTGTTGTCGACCCAGAGAACTCTGTATTCCACGAATACTTCCAAACAGGCAATGCGAACGTGAAATGTAGTACATTCAGCAAGATTGAAGGCATTGGTCGCCCACGAGCAGAACCAAGCTTCATTCCTGGTGTGGTTGACGAAATGCGTAAAATCCCAGACGCAGCAAGTATCGCAACGACACATTGGTTATCTGACATTCTTGGTCGCAAGGTTGGTGCATCAACCGGTACTAACATGTACGGTGTGCTTCAGCTAGCCAGTGAAATGAAAGCTCGTGGAGAAAAAGGTTCTATCGTGACTTTGCTATGTGATAGCGGTGAACGTTACCTAGACACTTACTTCAATGACGAGTGGGTAAATCTGAATATCGGTGACCTACAGCCGTACGCGGCGAAGTTAGAAGCTTTCTCGCAAACGGGTGAGTTGGCTTAAATACAGAGCAAGCACCGACTCCAAACTAAAAAGAGCCCTTGATGGGCCCTTTTTGTTTATTCATTCTATTAATCAGCCACTAACGAGAACAAATTACTCTGGCTTCTGCTTCGCTTCAAATGCCGCAAGTTGTTCAGGCGTCGCTTTTGGTTGATGGTTTTGTTTCCACTCATCGTAAGTCATGCCGTATACACGCTCACGAGCGTCATCGATATCCAAGTCTAAGCCTTGTTGCTCTGCTTCCGCTTTGTACCATTTACTGAAACAGTTTCGGCAGAAGCCAGCCAAGATCATCAGATCGATGTTCTGCACATCTTTATTGTTATCTAGGTGTGCTAGCAGGCGACGAAAGGTTGCTGCATCCAGCTTATCTTGTTCTTCTTGAGAAAGATCTTTGTATTTAAATTCAGCCACTTTACTTTCCTTTATTCGATCTATTGTATTAATTCGTTGAGCTCTGTTTGTTATACAAAAAAAGCCTGCAATTCGCTAGGAGCAAACGCAGGCTTTTCAATATTGTTACACTATTCCGTGTTCATTAATCGTGCGTGTTCATTAACCGTGACTGCTTCTTCCCACGTTGTCATGGCTAAGCTCTTTATTAAGTTCCGCTTCCACGTGACCCGGAGAGCGTGTTGATCCTGAAATCAGTCGGTACATCGCAGGGATAACGAACAGAGTTACCAATGTCGCGAAGCCCATACCGAAGAAGATAACCGTACCCACAGCCACTCGGCTTTCATAGCCTGCGCCCGTTGAAGTAATCAATGGAATTGCACCAGCCAGCGTCGTGAATGCCGTCATCATGATTGGACGTAAGCGTCGAGCAGAAGCATCAATGATCGCCTTTTCAAACTCAATACCACGGTCACGAAGTTGGTTAGCAAACTCTACGATCAAGATACCGTTTTTGGTTACCATACCGATCAACATGATCATACCAATCTGGCTGTAGACGTTGAGCCCTTGACTCATCAGCACCAAGCCTAAGAAGCCACCGAAGATACCCATAGGTACGGTGAACATCACCACCAGCGGGTTAATGAAGCTTTCAAACTGCGCGGCCAGTACCAAGTATGCGACCAGCATCGCTAGCGCAAACACCACTAGGATACTTGATTGGTTCTCTTTAAAGTCTTTTGACTCGCCAGAGTAGCTCACTGAAATATCACCCGGTAGCTGTTCAATCGCTTGTTCATCAAGGAAATCGAGCGCGTCACCCAGCGTGTAACCTTCCATTAGGTTCGCTTTAATGGTCACCGATTTCTGCTTGTTGTAGTGCGACAAACGAATCGATGAAGCCACTTCTTCAATGTGCGTCAGCGTATCAAGTGTAACCAGCTCACCAGACTGAGTTCGCATGTAGATTTGGCTTAGATCGTTCGCGTTGTTGAAGCTGTTTTCATCACCACGCAGATACACGTCGTACTCTTCACCACGGTCAACGAAGGTCGTTTCACTGCGGCCGCCAAGCATGATTTCTAACGTATCTGAAATGTCTGAAACGCTAACACCTAGCTCTGCTGCACGCTGCTTATCTACGGTTACCAATAGCTCTGGTGTTTTCTCAGAGTAATCGATGTCCGCGCCTTCCATCATTGGAGAATCTTCAGCCGCTTGCTTTAAGAGCTCTGCCCACTTCTGAAGTTCAGAGTAATCAGAACCGCCAAGTACGAATTGAACAGGCTCACTTGAACCACCTTTGAAGCCCGGCATGAACGGGAATACACGCACATCTGGAATGCCGTTCAACGATTTACGAACTTCGTTCAACGCTTCTTGTGCGGTAACGTCACGCTCATCCCAGTCTTCTAGGATCATGATTACGAAGCCCGTTTGGTCACCCGCATTACCACCAAACGCTGGTGATTGAATACTGAATGACTTCAAGAAGCCCTGACCAAGCAATGGCATTAAGCGTTCTTCAACGATGTCCATGTTGGCAGACATACGGTTGTAACTGGTTGCATCGGCACCACGAACAAACGCAAATATAACACCACGGTCTTCTTGTGGCGTCAGTTGCGACGGCACTTGTTGCATCAAGCCATAACTACCGCCCATACACGCGATAATGATGATTGGAGCGGCCCAACGCCAGTTAAGAGCACGGCGCAATACCGCGCGGTATCCAGACTCAAGCTTGCCAAATACGCGCTCGACAAACAAATTGAAACGGTTTGGTTTAACGTTCGCTTTAAGGATCTTACTGCCTAGCACTGGCGTTAGCGTTAATGCGACTAGCGACGAGAAGATCACCGACATCGCAAGCAATACAGAAAACTCGGTAAACAATAGGCCAACCATGCCGTCCATGAACGAGATTGGTAGGAATACCATTACCAATACAAGCGTTGTTGCGATTACCGCGAAGCCTACTTCACGAGTACCTTTATAGGCCGCAAGCAGCGGTGACTCACCACGTTCGATATGGTGGAAAATGTTCTCAACCACCACGATCGCATCATCGACCACCAAACCAATCGACAGGATAAGTGCCATCAGGGTAATCAGGTTGATGGAGAAACCGAAGTAGTACGCGGCAATAAACGACGAGATCAGAGATACAGGTACGGTTACCGCTGGAATAAGTGTTGCACGTGCTTGACCAATAAAGATGTAAAGCACAAGGATAACCAAGCCACCCGTGATAAAGAGTGTGCTGTATACCTCTGAGATTGAACGGTCAATAAAGACTGTTGAGTCATAATCGACAGCTAAACGAGTACCGTCTGGCAAGAACTTTTGAATTGCTTCGACTTCTTTATGGACTAAGTCAGCCACCTCAAGTGGGTTCGCATCTGACTGAGGCACGATACCCATGCTTACGTTAACAACGCCGTCACTCTTAAAGGTCGAGTTCTCGTTTTCTGCGCCAATGTAAACATCCGCTACGTCTTTCAAGTAGATAGGTGTGTTATCAGAGGCACGTTTAACGACTAGATATTCGAAATCTTCCGCTTCAGTGTAAGAACGAGCAGTACGAACCGACATCACAATCGCATCGTTACGTACTTCACCACCTGGGCTTTCAATGTTCTCACTGTTCAGAGCAGAAGTGATGTCCGAGGTAGTAACGCCACGACCCGCCATCTGCGCAGGTTTCAGCTTTACGTACATTACTTTGTACAAGCCACCTGAGATATCCACCGAGCTCACGCCAGAAATCAAACTAAAGCGGTCAATCAACACACGTTCGGTGTAGTCGGTTAACTGCGTTCGGTCCATCTCCGTCGAACTTAAGTTGATGTAGACCGAAGCTTCACCACTACCATTGTTCTTATAAACAATTGGGTCGTCGGCTTCATCGGGCAATGAACGCTGCGCACGAGCTACAGCATCACGAACATCACTCACACCGGTATTGAGGTCGTAACCAAGCTCAAAAGTAATCGTGATACGCGACATACCGTTACGCGTTGTGGATTCGATCTCATCGATACCACTGATGCCGGATAACTGGTCTTCAAGGTTGGAGGTTATTTGGCTTTCAATGATGGTGGCAGACGCACCCTCATAACGAGTACTGATCGATACTACCGGGCTTTCAATATCTGGCATCTCACGAACCGCGAGCTTATTGAAAGAGACAATACCAAACACAACCAATAGTAGGCTCAATACGACGGCCGCTACTGGTCTCTTTACAGAAACATCAGATAACAACATTAGTTAGCGCCTTCTTGTGCTTTTTTATCACTTGCTGCATCAGCTGGGCGATTAACGGCAAGCTCTTGAACCAAGACGCCGTCACGCATGTTCACGATACCTTGCACCACGATCTTCTGGCCAATTTCGATGCCTTTGTCGATCACGACTTCGTTATCGATACGTGCCCCAAGGAAAACTTCTGTACGAGTTGCTTTATTATCTTCGTCGATAACATAAACGAAACGCTTCGTACCTGAATACTCAAGCGCTTGAACTGGAATGATTGGCGCTTCCACTGGTGGGAAGTCCATATCCGCCGCCACTAACATACCTGGCTTTAGATAATCATTATTGTTGTCGAAATGGATTCGAACTCGAAGGTTCAAGGTTTCAGCGTTAATACGAGAATCAATGCCTACTACAGTACCAGTGAACTGAGTGTCGCCCCATGCGCTAGTGCGAGCCGTTACTTTCATACCTTTAGACAGTTTAGAAAGGTAGCGCTCCGGGATCTGCAGATCTAATTGCATTACCGATAGGTCATCTAAGGTCACGAGTTCAGTACCTGCAGTCACCATTTTACCGCGGCTAAAGTCGATAAAACCAACAGTGCCCGAGAATGGCGCGCTGATGTGAAGATCTTTCAGATTGGCATTTGCAGCAGCTAAACGAGCGTTGGCGATCTCTACGTTCGTTTTCTGAGCGTCAATTTCAGTTTGCGTGATCGCGTTACGTTTCACTAGGCGTTGAAATTCCGCTAGCTTACGTTTCTCGTCTTTTAAATACGCTTGCGCTTCTGCAACTGCTGCTTTTGCTTTGTCGTCATCTAATTGAACCAACATCTGCCCTTTGGTGACATCTTGATTGGCTTTGATGTTGATAGAGTCAACTCTGCCCGCTACTTCAGAGGTAATGATCACAGATTGTTCTGCTTCTAACTTACCTACCAAAGAAAGAGATTGGCTAACTTGGTGAATATCAACTTGCTCAGTAACAACAGTGACAGTGCTAGGGCCCATGCGTTTAGCTAGTGCGGCTGGAGACGCCATAAGAATAGACAAGCTAAGCAGGGTTAAAACAGATTTATGCTTCATAATAATGGTCTGCAAGTGAGATTTAATATCTATAAATGAAATTAACCGTATTCTATCAACTGATGAATGCTGTAACGTCAAGAAGTGTAAATCTAGATTAAATTCCATTTACGTTTCTTGGCGAATTGCACAAACCAAACACAATGCAGAAAGCGAGTTACCTCAAGGTGTTACCTATCACTACGTAAACCTTAGTACAGATGTTCACTTCCCGAGCAATATGCGTACTTTTCGCCATCTTTGCCCAAAAAGGCAGCATTCAACACAAAACCATAAGAAAAACTCTTTACAGGTTTAACGTGTTTGCTATGATGCGCTCCGCACTTGAGAGATGCGTTGGGAAAAACATCTCTTTAGCCTATCCATTATGAGTTAGGAAAAAACACCCTGGAGGGGTTCCCGAGTGGCCAAAGGGAGCAGACTGTAAATCTGCCGGCTCCGCCTTCGATGGTTCGAATCCGTCTCCCTCCACCATATTTCTTCTTACCTCTTTTAAGAGTTAAGAGAACAACCTGATTGATGGGCTTATGGGAAAACATCAATTTAGGCTTACTTTGTGAAAAGTAAGACACACCCTGGAGGGGTTCCCGAGTGGCCAAAGGGAGCAGACTGTAAATCTGCCGGCACTGCCTTCGATGGTTCGAATCCGTCTCCCTCCACCATATTCTTCTTACCTCTTTTAAGAGTTAAGAGAACAACCTGATTGATGGGCTTATGGGAAAACATCAATTTAGGCTTACTTTGTGAAGAGTAAGACACACCCTGGAGGGGTTCCCGAGTGGCCAAAGGGAGCAGACTGTAAATCTGCCGGCACTGCCTTCGATGGTTCGAATCCGTCTCCCTCCACCATATTCTCCTTAATTGGAAAATCGAAAAGCCAACTCATTGAGTTGGCTTTTTTCGTTTCTGAGCTTTATCTCTTACTAAACGTGTCTTCTAAAACAACCCTCAACTTCCTAAACACTAACCCGCTACTACAAATAACTAATCGAGCTAAATCATTCAAACATCAGTGATCCCATACTTCAGCATGACGCTCACAAACCAGATAAGCAGCGCAGCCTAAACAATGGGTCGATACATGTTCTTCGCATTCGTTCGCAATTATCTGTTTCTGCTGCAAAGTAACCTCAGGCTCCAATACGGGTTCAAAGAACTTTGTCATTACTCATTACATCCAAATAAAATCAGTTAGTTAGTCTCAGGTTAATCCAATCTTTAACTAAGATACATATCATTAGACGCAAAAAAGCC
The DNA here is from genome assembly GCF_041470505.1 of Vibrio sp. 10N.261.55.C5. Classification (NCBI taxonomy): domain Bacteria; kingdom Pseudomonadati; phylum Pseudomonadota; class Gammaproteobacteria; order Vibrionales; family Vibrionaceae; genus Vibrio; species Vibrio sp. 10N.261.55.C5. Next base: position 34,897 of record NZ_JBFRMS010000099.1, on the reverse strand, counting down.
CCTGCTGATTTCTCAGCAGGGGCTTTCTATTATTTGGTGTCATTCCGAATAACTACATCCTATTGATGTTGAGTTAAATCCTGGAATTAACCTTGAATACCAACAATTAACCAAGGTGCATTGTTAGTTGTTAGGTCACGCTCTAGGTGCCAGATATCAGTGATATCTTCTTCAACGCCATCCGCTGTGTCACGGTAACGACCGCTAAACTGAAGGCTTAGCTGTGCTTTGCTACCATCGTGGTCTGCGCGAACGATTTCAGCATCAACGTACATTACGTCTGTGTGCTGATAACCGTCTAGCTTATTACGCTCAGCTTTTAGGTCTTCAAATAGGCTTGGAGATACGTATTCTTCAATCGTGTTTAGCTCATTGTGGTTCCATGCACCTTGCAGTGTACGGTAGTGCTCACGAGAACCGTTGATGAATGCTGCTTGATCAAAGCCCGGTGGGTAGTTATGTGGAACATCGCTTTGTGCACCAAAACCGAAACCACCAGCAGTGCCTTGTGATTGAGGTTGTGCTTGCTCGAAGTTATGAACATTTGGTTGTTGCTTAGGTTGTTCAAACTTGTTCTGACCCATGCCGCCGAATGCTGGCTGTTGGCCACGTGCACTCTGCTGATTCATTGAGCCCTGCTTCGCACCCAACATTCCACGTAGGAATTTAAACGCTAGGAAAGCAATCAGACCCATAATCAGAATATCCATGAACTGGATACCTTCAAATGCGCCACCAAAGAATGCAGCTAAAAGACCACCAGCAAGTAAACCACCTAGCAGACCGCCCATAAGGCCTTTCTTGCTAGAGTTAGCTGCTGTGTTCTTACCTGTTTGATCTTGACGGATCGAATTCGTGTTTTGTTGTTTTGGTGCTGGAGCCGTTTTAAAGCTTTTGCCAAATGACTTACCACCACCAAACTTTTTCGCTTCCGCGATTGGCGTCACCGCGACTGTTACCAACAGGATCGCGACTAGTGAGAAAAATCGTTTCATTATTATCCTTTATAGGTTTTTTATCTTTCGACACCTTAATCATACTCGTTAACAAAGAACAATGAAATATTCACGACGTTTACACATGTATCATAATATTGCGGCTATTAATTGATTACTAAACTAGCGAAGGGATTGACGGCACTCTGGGGCGCCATTAAAATATTGAACGATGTTCATTTAATAGAAAGTACCCATGGCAAGACGAAACGATCACACTCGCGAACAATTAGTGCAATTAACCTTAAAAACGGTGACCGACTTCTTAGAAGAGCACTCTTATCACGAGTTAAGTCTACGCAAAATCGCCAATATGATTGGTTATGTTCCAAGTACCTTGGTGAATGTATTCGGCAACTACAACCTATTGCTATTGCATGTTGTTGCTCAAACATTAGATGAACTGGCGTCAGAATCTGCTGTAGCAGTTGAACAATCGAGCAATCCTCAGCAAGCTCTATTCAACCTTGCCTACTGCTACCACGATTTTGCACAAAAACACCCTCACCGTTGGCAGCTTATCTTTGAGCACAACATGAACGGTGAAAACCTTCCTGAATGGCAATCGAACCGCATCGATAGAATGACAGGCATGCTAGAGCAGTTGCTAGTAGCGATTGCTCCTGAACATACGAAAAGCGAAGTCGTTAAAGCCAGCCGTGTATTATGGTCTGGAGTACACGGAATTACTCTACTTAGCGTTGATGATAAATTTTTCGCCTCTGAGCCTATTGATGGTAAAGAGCTGATCAATAACCTAGTCTCAAACTACTTAACCAACTGGTAATCATCCAAGGAAAGACAATGAACAACAGCAGCCAATCTTCGCTGTTAACGCAAAAAAGGTTCCTACCCTACTTTATTACCCAATTTCTAGGAGCCTTTAACGACAACATATTCAAAAATGTCCTGTTACTGTTTGTTGCTTTCGCAAGCGTAGACACGCTGCCTATTTCCAGCAATCTATTCATTAATTTGGCCGCAGGCCTTTTTATTCTGCCCTTCTTCCTATTTTCAGCTTTAGCAGGTGTACTGGCCGACAAATACGAAAAATCGTGGTTTATCCGTAAAGTTAAGCTCCTCGAAGTAGTGATCATGTCACTGGGTGCGGTCGGTTTTATCTACGAAAGCTACGGAATATTACTTCTGCTCCTGTTCCTTATGGGAACGCAGAGTGCTTTCTTTGGTCCGGTGAAGTATGCCCTGCTTCCACAGCAGTTAGAAACAAAAGAACTGGTATCTGGTAACGCTCTCGTCGAGACAGGTACATTCTTAGCGATCCTGATTGGTACTCTAGGCGCAGGCATCATTGCATCTGAAGAAGGCGCGAAGCTCATTGCTGCGGTGTGTATTGTTTCGTTCGCCGTGCTTGGCTATGCATCAAGCTGCTTTATCCCACATGCGCCAAGTAATGCACCAGATCTTAAAGTAAAGTGGCAACCTGTAAAACTGACCTGCGCGACACTTGCGATTGCCAAAAAAGATCGCCCGACCTTTCAAGCTCTGATGTCTATCAGCTGGTTCTGGTTCCTTGGTGCGGCTTACCTAACTCAGTTCCCCAACTTCACTAAACTGCATCTAAACGGCACTGAAAGCTCCGTCGCCTTTTTACTGGCACTATTCTCGGTAGGCATTGCAATCGGCTCTTTAGCTTGTGATAAGTTATCTAATCACCGAATTGAAATCGGCATCGTGCCAATGGGCAGCTTAGGTATCTCGATCTTCGGTCTTCTGATGGCGATATCCATCCCGGAGTCTTTGCCTGACTTTAGTTCTTTCCATCAATTCGTAACCTACTCAGAGCTGTGGCCACTGTTTGCTTACCTTCTGCTTCTGGGTATCTCTGGCGGTGTCTTTATTGTTCCTCTGTATTCACTGATGCAGTTACGTGCCAAGCCCGACGAGCGTGCCCAAGTGATTGCCGGGCTCAATATCTACAACTCACTGTTCATGGTGGGAAGTGCGGTATTAGGTATTGTTTGCCTTAGTGTTCTAGATCTTTCAATTCCGCAGCTGTTTATCTTGCTCGCAGTGGGCAACACTTTGGTGATGCTGTACCTGTTTTATCAGGTGCCTATCTACGCTTTCCGCTTCTTTACGTGGGTGGTCACTCACACCATGTACAGAGTTAAACATAAGAACTTACATCACCTGCCAGAAAAGGGCGGTGCGTTGATTGTCTGCAACCATGTGAGTTATATGGATGCACTGCTGCTTAGTGCGGTTTGCCCTCGCTTGATCCGTTTTGTGATGGAAGAGGATTACACCAAGTTGCCGCCAATTCGACGCTTCTTGAAAAGAGCTGGGGTGATTCCAATCTCCGCGACCAACCGCAACTCGATTCGAAACGCTTTCAAAGAAGTAGAGCGTGCCCTGCATGAAGGTCACATCGTGTGTATTTTCCCAGAAGGAAAGCTCACCTCTGATGGCGAAATGGCTGAGTTCATGCGTGGTATGGAGCTGATCATCAAACGTTCCCCTGTCCCAGTGATTCCTATGGCTCTTAAAGGATTATGGGGTAGCTACTTTAGTCGTTACAAAGGCCGTGCCTGCAAAGGGTTACCCACTCGCTTCTGGACTAAGCTAGAGATAGAAGCTGGCGAGCCGATTTCACCTAAACAAGCCTCTTGTGAAACGCTTCGACAGTCAGTCTCTGACCTTCGCGGATCATTACGCTAGTTAACCAGCCCTTTATTCATATCAGTTGAACAAGCGTTAAGTTTTCCTTAACGTTTGTTCAATTCATTTAGACTTACTTATCATCTTATTGAACGTATAGTGGTCTCATCACAATAACGCCACAACAAAACAAGACTCTAAATACAATGAACCTAAAAAAGTCCACTCCATTTTATCTTGCTGCACTGTTTTGCTTAACGCCTTGGGTTAGCTCACCGACAGCCCTGGTTATCGGTTTCCTGCTTGCTAGTTTAGGATTAGTCCCTGAACACTTGGAAGTCGGCAAACTTACCAAAAAGCTACTGGCCTACTCTATTGTTGGCTTGGGTTTTGGTATTCAGTTTGAAAAAGCATTAGCAGTAACAGGCGATGGTATTGGGCTCATTGTAACGACGATTATCGGTACATTAGTCATTGGTTGGTTCTTGGCGAAACAAATGGGGCTAGACCGCACTACGGGCTATCTTATATCTTCTGGTACCGCGATTTGTGGTGGTAGCGCGATAGCAGCAGTGGCACCCGCGATCAAAGCAGACGATGAACAGATTGGCTTGGCATTAGCCACCGTATTCGTGTTGAACTCGGTTGCTCTATTCTTATTCCCGATGATTGGTCACGCGCTTGAACTCAGCCAACAAACATTTGGTACTTGGGCAGCTATTGCGATTCACGATACGTCTTCTGTAGTAGGTGCAGCTTCAGCGTATGGCGAAGAAGCACTGACGACAGCGACAACATTGAAGCTCGCTCGCGCACTTTGGATCATCCCAATCGCTTTAATTAGTGCGATGATCTTCAAGAACGATCAAAAGAAGATTACGGTTCCCTACTTCATTTTCTTCTATTGCGCCGCTATTGCGGTAAGTGACTTACTGCCACAATTTGAGATGGTCTATCAAGGAATCTTTGATGTGTCTAAGCGAGCACTGGTCGTGTGTTTGTTCTTAATTGGCTGTGGTATTTCAGTTGAGAAGTTAAAAGCGGCAGGGCCGAAACCACTGATGTTTGGTATTACAATGTGGGTCATGATCTCAACGGGTTCATTGGCGTGGTTAACTCTCGCCTAGCCTGCAAATAAACACTTTAGATGATTGTCTGGTTACCTAGACACTCGGGTTAGCGAGCAGAAAAACAAAAAGGCAAAGCTCCAATGGGCTTTGCCTTTATCGTTTGTGGTAAGGGTATTCTTTGTTGTAACAATCACGAATCAAACAGGGGCTTATCACTCTTCTTGCTCTCTCTTTTCATTAAAACAAGTACCACAACCAACACAAATGCGGTGAGCTCAGCCAACGAACGAGTCAACCCCGATGAGATGATCGCTTGGCCTATCTGCAGTAAAACCGCAATGATGAGGGCAATTTTCATAATAAGACCTTATTCTATAATCCGTTATTTATATGGCTTATTATGATGGATGGTTATAAAGATAATAAATTCTGTTTTGAACTATCTAATTGCTAAATTAACTAACCGCCTGCCAACTTAGTCACCTAACAACTTCGCAAATAACGTTGAGGTAAGCGCTTACCTTTAACTCCTATGCTGAGACAACCAAGATGCCAATCCAGCGCGTGAAACCTTAATACCCTGCAGTTCTTGCTCAGGCATTCGATAATACTCAATAGGAAATTTGAACCGTTCAAGACGACCAGTTAACTGCTCGATAAACCACTCTTTGGTTGGCAACTCAGCACAATCGACAATCGCTGCAGGTCGAAATCCGAACTCATCATCTTCAATGGGAACAATAAAAGCCTGATTAACCTCAGACAATTGATTGAGTACTCGCTCAATTTCTTCGCAATGAATGTTCTCACCACCAGAAATAAACTGGTTGTCGGCACGGCCAATAATCGACACTTGTTCGCCAAGCCACTCACCAAGATCTTTGCTATCAAACCAACCGCTCTTATCAACTAATGGCGTTAAGTTACCTTGATAGTAATACCCGGACGCGAGCGTCTCGCCACCAATAAAGATACGTTGTTCTTCAATTTTTAGCTGGCGATGGTTAAGGACAAAACCGGCGGTGCTGCCGGCATCAACGGGCTTCGCAGTCACGGTTGAAGCCGCTTCAGTCATGCCGTATCCAAGCCATGTTTCGATGCCCATTTGTTGAGCTTCGAGCCCAAGTGCTTCTGGTATATGACTACCACCCAAAAGTACATGCGTTAAAGTAAGTGCTTGCTTACTCTTTAACAATCGATGTAGTTGAGTAGCGACCAATGAAGCATGACTGCATTCTTCTATATCGGTTTCAAGCTGACCTGTGCCTATTTTGATGCAACCACCAGCCGCCAACCAACGATGAACTATCGCCAGCCCCGACACATGGTACATAGGTAAACTCAGTAACCACGTGTCACCTTGTTGATAACGAAACACCTCAAGCAGCCCTGACGCAGAGCATAGGTGCTGCTCAAGTGTATGAGCGACCGCTTTTGGGTTTCCGGTAGAACCTGAAGTGAATACGATGCTCGCTAGATTTTGCGGATTGAAATTGGATTCTTGAGGTGTCGTTATCTGCTCATCATCACCATCAAACTTCAGTTCACTTAGGCAAGGCAAGGTCACCAACTGAGTATTCAAATCGGCAGTCTCTGATTGCTCTATTCCGCTATTGCCCAAGAGCCAAAGGTAGCTCTGTTGATCTGCTTGATATAAGGAATCGAGCTTTTGCTTCAGGCGTAAACTAGGCTGAGGCATCGTAAACGCACAAACCATACCCAAATTGAGTGCGGCAAGATAAACAGGGATCACTTCAGCTTGATTCTTACCAACAATCGTCAGTACATCACCTTCAGATAGGCCTTGATGAGATAGCTGTTGTTGGTACTCACTAACCAACACAAACACTTGCTGCCAAGTATAAGTGCGGTGAGTGGTCACTAACGCTGGTTGAAGTGGGTTTTGCTGCGCCCACTTTACCCAGAGCGGGGGATGATTAGATTGTGGGCGCATCATATGATAACCAAAAATAGATTAAGAACTTGTTAAGCTAACTAAATAGCCATTCAAATAGCTCGGTCTAAGAAGACCAAATCAATTGTTGCTTTTCAAGCGTAGAGACAGGCAACTGACAGCCCGGCCAAGAAACCTCTAGCTGCTGCTTGAACAAGCCAATCGTATCCAACCCCGGCACTTCATTTGGCAAATATTGCTGCGCCAGACGAGCAATCTGAGTCAGACCTAGGCTCGACTCAATGCTTGAGCTCAATACAGGTTTCATTCCAAGCTTCTGTGCTCGCTCAATGATTGCCACGCAACGCTCGACAGAACCAATAAGAGTTGGCTTGATCACGACTGCTTTAACACCAGTAAGGTCGCTAAGATCAAATTCCGGGCTGCGCACCGCTTCTTGCAGTGTCTCGTCCCACGCAATCGCCACACCATGGTCAATGGCAAAGGCCAAACTGTCTTCTGGCTTTTGGCAAGGCTCTTCGATAAAGCTTATACGCTGGCGCATTGACGGCGAAATGTATTTAATGAATTGCTTCGCTTTCTCTGGCTTCCACGCACGGTTGGCATCAAGTCTTAGAATCAAATCAGGGATCGACTCAAGGAATAAGCTAACCAACATGCCATCGCGAATCGCTTCGTAGAGGCCGACTTTCACTTTCGCGACCTTCTCGCCTACCATCTCATTCAATACAGGAATCAGTTCATCTGGATCGCCTGTACACAAAGGCGCCGCTTGGTAGTTACCTTGAGCGTTAAGATCGCCTCGCAATTCCATCATCGCCATTGAAAAGCCAAACGCGACAGAAGGATACAGCTCGTCGAAAGGCGTTTGAGGCTTATTGTGGCTCCAAAGCTCTAATTCGTGTTGAAGCTGAATGCCAGCTTGTTCGGCATCTTCTTGGCTAAAACCGGGCAAAGGCGCAACTTCGCCAAAACCAGTTTTACCATCACACTCAAGTTGGATGATATAGCCAACACGTTCGTTCAACTTATTGTCACGAAGAACCACACCACTATCCATAGGTAATTGATAACGGTAAAGTTTAGCGTGACGCTGAGAATTCACTGAGTTCATAAAGTTTCCTAAAAAACGGGGAACATCAAAACAAAACGAGCCGCTATTAGCGACTCATTTTGAAGAGGAGAAAGACTATGGATTACGCGGGAACTTGTCGAAGTCCGGTCGACGTTTCTCGTTGAATGCGTTGCGGCCTTCTTGGCCTTCCTCTGTCATGTAGAACATCATGGTTGCGTTACCAGCCAACTCTTGTAAGCCTGCTTGACCATCACAGTCAGCGTTCAGTGCCGCTTTCAAGCAACGCAGTGCCATTGGGCTGTGTTGAAGCACTTCACGACACCAACGAACTGTCTCTTTTTCTAGGTCAGCAACAGGAACAACGGTGTTTACAAGGCCCATGTCCAGTGCTTCTTGTGCATCGTAGAAGCGGCACAAGAACCAGATTTCACGTGCTTTCTTTTGACCAACGATACGAGCCATGTAAGAAGCACCCCAACCGCCATCGAAAGAACCCACTTTAGGACCCGTCTGACCGAACTGCGCGTTTTCAGCTGCAATAGTAAGGTCTGCCATCATGTGAAGTACATGACCGCCACCGACTGCCCAACCCGATACCGCTGCGATAACTGGTTTTGGACAAGTACGAATTTGACGTTGGAAATCAAGTACATTCAAGTGGTGCGTACCTGAGTCATCTTGGTAACCGCCGTAGTCACCACGGATACTTTGGTCACCACCAGAACAGAACGCCTTCTCACCAAGACCAGTCAAAATGATTACGCCAACTTTCTCGTCATAACGAGCATCAGCCAGTGCATTGATCATCTCTTTTACGGTTTGTGGACGGAACGCATTGTGCACTTGAGGGCGAGCAATCGTGATTTTCGCAATACCGTCATCAGACTTGTGGTATTGAATATCTTCATATTGACTGCTTTCATCGCGCCAGTTAACGGCTGCGTAAAGTTCTTCTTCTGTGATGCCTACTGTTTTAGCCATGATGATTCCCATTATTCTATTAGAGAGCGCGACTAGCGTAGAGTCGCGACGGTGTTGCTCTGCTTTCTATAGCGCTTGATACGAGAGGTTCGCTCAGTCAGTTCATCAACGACTGGCGATACATTGGATGATCAGATTTGAAAACATCTCTGGTTGCTCAAAATGAACATTATGACCCGCGTAATCCACCTGACTATATTCAAAGCCACTATTCTCAGCTAGCTCCATGAATTTACGATCTTTTTCTCCACATACATAATGCAATAAATGCTCATGAGATTTCAATGTGGCACGTAAATCCGGTTGCTTAGCTAACGAAGTAGATAACAACATATTTGCTACGGATACTCCAAGGTTACCACTACGCTTTATGACCAAAGTTTGTCTTTGCTCATGATTTAGTGAAGAAAAGACGCTTTGTTGATACCAATCGTCTAAAACATCTTCAATCGACTGCTGTGCAAAGCGAACAGCCCATTGCGTATCGTGTACTAACCTTTGTGCTCTTTCTTCATCACATTCCAAGCCAAAGTTGCCACCTTCAATGATGACTTTCTCTAAGTTAAGAGTTTCGAAGCAAGGGCTTGTTACCCCATACATGGCAAGCCTTCCCCCCATAGAATACCCAATCACCACGATAGGATAATCGACAGGAAGATCGTTGAGAGCCAGCTGAGATGTGATGCACTGAACTATCTTGGTACAGCAATGATCAAAGCCTACAGGGTCGATAAACCGGCTTTGTCCGTGTCCGGGCAAATCTATGCAAAGACGAGGAAAGTCTTCGAGGAAGGGGTGGCATGCACTCCAATCATCCCCGCTTCCGAGTAAACCATGTAAAAAAACAAGCAAAGGTTTGTCAGAAGATTCTTGTACTGCTGGGTAATAATTGGAGTAAAGCATGTAAAGTCCTTAGGCTAATGCCTCGGTGAGCATTGAGCTGAATTGCTTCAGCAAAGTAGACGCTTGTTCGGGAGGCGTCTTAACTTCTACGAGCAAGGTACCCTGACCTTGTTCAAAATGTTTTTCGATGAGCGTTTGATAGCAATTCAAGGTTTCTGGCGCCGCATAACCAAGATGGAATTGCGCAGCAGCATGTTCAAAATTGAAACCATGAGGCATTTGATATAGAGACTGTTTTTGTTGCTCAGGAACCGGCAAAAAATCAAAGATTGCCCCACCATCGTTATTGGTAACCACAATAACCATTGGTGTTGTGCTGTGAGTAAGTAGCGCCAGCGAATTTAGGTCGTACAACAAAGAGGTGTCACCAATCAGCATCATCAAAGGATTCTGGTTGGCTTTTATCACTCCCGCAGCCGTCGCCACCAAGCCATCAATGCCCGACGCACCTCGGTTGCTGTACACTTGAGTCGCAGATATTGATGACAACATATCCACCAGCCTTACCATCAAGCTATTTCCCACAAACAGCTCTCTGCCCTTAAGTCTAGACGACAAGTCAACGGCAACGCTCAACTCTGTCAGTTGGTCGTTATTAGAGATTTGCGCCAACGCTAACTGCTGAACCGTATTCGCGACTTCCGCCAAAGATGCCGCCCAGCCAGCATGTTCTCCCAACAGCGTTGGTAGATGTTGCTCTGATAACCAATGTTCGATATCAGCGACAATATGAGTTTGAGGCAGATGATCTTGATTAATACGATGTGCATCTGGTGAAACAACGATGTACTGCGATGAACAAAATGTGGCAGCTTGTTCTTTTACCCATTGGTTAAGACGCTTAGATACGATGCGCTCACCAAACTGGATAATAAAATCACACTGACTAAGCTGTGCTTTGGCTGCGTCACTTTGCATCCATAAATCATAGTGTTTCCAGTCACTACTGACACCCGATTGAGGGTCACAGAATACTGGCCAGCCCAAAGCTGTCGCAAACTGCTTGGCTTTAATTGCGGCTTCATTCTCGATAGAACCAATAATCACTGCGCCTTTACGAGCGACATAATCACTTGCTGAGACAGGCTGAGCGATTAAATGACTGGGCAAATAAGTGTTCGAGTAAAGGCAGGTTGAAGCTCTCCAAGCTGCCACGCTCTTTGTATAATCCGCATACATCTCAGCACTACTCTTAGAATAGAGCGGCTCTGGGAACGGACAATTGATATGAATCGCACCGCCAACATTGCGTTGTTTCGCAAGCGCGTTATCAACCGATGTTAGAAGCCAATTCAATGAAATCTGTGTGGTTGGGCTTGGCAGGTTTAAAGCACTTTCTACATGGGAAGAAAAGATACCATGCTGCTGAATCGCTTGATTGGCACCACAGTCGACCAAGTCGATGGGCCTATCAGAGGTTAGCAAGATCAGCTTCTCTCGGGTCAGCCCAGATTCAGCCGTCGCAGGAAGCAAATTTGCCACAGCGGTTCCTGATGTCACAATCACCGCAACCGGTTTGTTGCTAGCCTTTGCTAAGCCTAAAGCTAAAAACCCAAGACCACGCTCATCAAAGTGCGTGTGTAAGGTTAACTTGGAGTTGGCTTCAGCTTCGAGAGTTAGCGGCGTTGAGCGAGAGCCCGGAGCAACACAAACATGTTCAACGCCATTGCGTGCAAGCTCTTCAAGTAACGTGTGACACCAAACTCTATTTAATACGGCTTGGTCGTGATTCATGACGCGACACCCAATGGAGGGTGATCTGAAATTAAGCTAAGCAGAGTAGACATCTTCTTGTTCAGCTCTTGCCATTCATGTTCGGCAACCGATCCCGGCACGATCCCCGCGCCAGCAAACAGTTGTACTTGATCGTTTACAATCAAGGCGCTTCGAATCGCCACGCAGAATTCTGCTCGCTGATGACTGATATAGCCTACAGAGCCTGCATACCAACCTCGTGCAAACGGTTCGTGTTCAAGAATGAAATCCATCGCCTCTTTACGAGGTAAACCCGCCACCGCAGCAGTTGGCTGTAAGGCAGCAAGCAACTGCACACCATTAACGCCATTGTTGAGCTGAGCATGGATATTGCGCTTCAAATGCTGCACCTTACGCAAGCGCACTAGACGCGCATCCTTTTCAACATGGACCGTTTGAGAATGAGGAGTGAGACGCTCAATGATGTCGTCGACCACATACTGGTTCTCATTGAGGTTTTTGCTGTCTTGAGAAAGCCAGTTGGCCAGTTCCATATCCTCAGTAGCGTTCTCTCCGCGACCAATGGTTCCAGCAAGCGCCTCGGTATCAAGCTCCGTACCATGTCGGCTATATAAGCGCTCTGGTGTCGAGCCAATGAAACTGTGTTTAGAATCCAGCACCAACATAAAGTGGAAACTGTGGTGATTTTGCAGATAGCTGGCTTTAAGTAATTGAGCTGCGCAGATAGGCGCATCGAGTTGCAGTGTGGTTTTACGTGCTAAAACGACTTTTTTGTACTCTTCATCGCTAATGCCTTGCAGCACTTTATCGACAAGGTTGCCCCACTGCTCTCTTTCTGGAACGTGATTGATCTGTTCAATATGGGCAGACAAAGGCGCCAATATCGCGGCTTCTACAGAAAGCTTATTCAAAGCATTAATAGAAGAAACGCGATCAGGGGACAAATTAACCGCCAGCGACCAAGTATTGTCAAAGCGGATCAATTCAACCTGAGGAAGGAAGAAAAACGACTCCATGCAGCGACGGTTCTTTGCGGTGTGCCCATCAAACGAGCGTCCACCCCAGATTCGTTGGTCTTCACCAAGAATAGCGTACGCGGGTGCAGGATCTGAAAACGTATGTAACTGTCCGAGCGCAACAACCTCTTCACGAGTGTCGCGTGACTGCCAGTAGAACTTAGGAAAGAGCGGTTGAGCATGAAGCCATTCTATAAATGCAAACGATGGTTTTTGCGTTAGAACTTCAACACAACGAACTTCGCTTGCTTGGGCATTTTGTACTCGCTCAATCAAAGCGGAGATAGTTTGCTGGAAATGTGACAAATCGACCTCGTTCACATCTAAATTATTATTATATTAGTTTGATACTTTATGGGCAGTACCCACTTAGATCAAGAATGTACTATATCTTTTCAACATTCCTGTGATTTTAAGCGATCCCGCCCCTTTATTCATCTTAGCCAATAACCAAGAAAGCGATTAATTAAAATTTAGAAAAGAGTGACAACAAAAAGGCTAAACGTGACACTGAAATGCGACATTCATCAGATTTTTATTCTATCAAACGCCATTTTGCGGTACTTTAATAAAGTATTTAAATTAATTTCAGGAAATCGGCAATGCAAAATATCGGGATGTCGTCAAAACTCAACAGCGTATGCTACGAAATCAGGGGGCCTGTACTCAAACATGCTAAGCGCATGGAAGAAGAAGGGCATAAAATACTGAAGCTTAATATTGGTAACCCCGCCCCATTTGGTTTTGACGCCCCTGATGAAATCCTTGTTGACGTAATCCGTAACCTACCGACATCTCAAGGTTACTGCGACTCAAAAGGCATCTATTCAGCCCGCAAAGCGGTTGTTCAGCACTACCAGAAAAAAGGCCTACGTAACCTTGATGTAGAAGACGTTTACATTGGTAACGGCGCATCAGAGCTTATCGTTATGTCTATGCAAGCGCTACTGGATAATGGTGATGAAATCTTAGTTCCCGCTCCGGATTACCCACTATGGACAGCGTCTGTTGCGCTTTCTGGTGGTACACCGGTTCACTACATGTGTGATGAAGATGCTGATTGGTATCCAGATTTAGACGACATGCGCGCGAAGATCTCACCAAAGACGCGCGGCATCGTTCTTATCAACCCGAACAACCCAACAGGCGCGGTATACAGCCGTGATTTCCTATTACAAGTGGTTGAGATTGCTCGTGAGCACGGTTTGATCATCTTCGCCGATGAAATCTACGACAAAGTACTTTACGACGGTGCGGTACACACTTCAGTGGCAACGCTTGCTGAAGACGTATTAATGGTCACGTTCAACGGCCTATCTAAAGCTTACCGTGTATGTGGTTTCCGTGGTGGTTGGATGTTCTTAACAGGCCCTAAACACCTAGCGAAAGGCTATGTAGAAGGGCTAGAAATGCTGGCCTCAATGCGTTTGTGTGCCAACGTTCCGATGCAACACGCTATCCAAACCGCACTCGGTGGCTATCAGAGTATCAATGAGCTGATTCTTCCAGGCGGTCGACTGATTGAACAGCGTGACCGTGCATGGGAACTGATCAACAAGATCCCTGGCGTTTCTTGTGTGAAACCGAAAGGTGCAATGTACCTGTTCCCTAAAATCGACACCAACATGTACAACATCAAAGACGATCAGAAGTTTGTACTCGACTTCCTTAAGCAAGAGAAGGTGCTATTGGTTCAAGGTACGGGCTTCAATTGGCCGAAACCGGATCACTTCCGTATCGTGACTCTGCCGCACATCGAAGATCTAGAAATCGCAATTGGTCGTTTAGAGCGCTTCTTACAGACTTACAGCCAAGACGACCTCATCGAAGGTTAATGAGCACAAAGAAAGATGGCTACAATTTGCTGTTTTAAAAGACTTTAACTTGTATTCATTCACTTCTATGCTTAAAAGGCTCCTGTTTAGGAGCCTTTTTTGTATCCGCTGGCTCGTACGGTTTGAGTTAACATAAGATACGAGTGGAGCATTGTTTAAAAAGGACATTTATGAAACAGAGCCATTTCTTTGCCCATCTCGCACGCATGAAGCTAATTCAACGCTGGCCCCTGATGCGTTCGGTATCAAGCGAGAACATTTCAGAACATAGCCTACAGGTTGCTTTCGTGGCACACGCCTTGGCACTGATCAAAAACAAGAAGTTTGATGGTCAGCTTAACCCCGAGCACATTGCTCTGCTTGGCATGTACCACGACACCAGTGAGGTACTGACGGGTGATTTGCCAACGCCAGTTAAATACTACAACCCGGATATTGCACAAGAGTATAAGAAAATAGAAGCCGCGGCAGAACAAAGACTGCTTTCGATGTTGCCAGAAGAGTTCAGAGACGACTTCGCCCCCTTCTTAATATCTGGTACTGCGAGTAAAGAAGAGCAAAGCATCGTCAAGCAGGCAGATACTATCTGTGCGTACCTGAAATGCTTGGAAGAGCTCAGTGCGGGCAATCATGAATACGAGCAAGCCAAGCGCCGATTGGAAGAGACACTCGAACAACGCAAAAGCCCAGAAATGGACTACTTTCTCACCACATTCGCACCGAGCTTTGAATTATCACTAGACGAGATAAGCTAGCTGGGTATAAGTTGTTTTTAATTAGCTAAATAAAATCAATTTGATAGGTGCTATTTTGAATTCTCAACTCGAACCACCCTTTGTACTCGAACAAGAATGGCAGCATCGAAATGACGATGAACATAAAATAAGACGGGATGACCACCGCAGCCCGTATCAGCGTGACCGTGCGCGCGTGCTTCACTCTGCTGCTTTCCGTCGCTTACAAGCGAAAACCCAGATCCATGGCACCACGGTCAACGACTTTCACCGAACGCGCCTTACCCACTCTCTTGAGGCCGCTCAGCTTGGCACCGGTATCGTCGCTCAACTGAAGAAAAAGCAGCCCGAATTTCGAGACCTATTACCCTCAGACAGTTTGATTGATTCACTGTGTTTGGCTCACGACATCGGTCATCCACCCTATGGACATGGCGGCGAAGTCGCACTCAACTACATGATGCGCGACCACGGCGGCTTTGAGGGCAACGCTCAAACGTTTCGCATAGTCACACAGCTAGAACCTTACACTGAACATCACGGGATGAACCTATCTCGACGCACTTTGTTAGGTCTAATTAAGTACCCTTCTCTGCTGAGTGAGGTTCAAGCTAAATTGCAGTCTGAACCCGTTAAGCATCAACGACAACTCCGAGCTAAAGATTGGATGCCAGCAAAAGGCATCTACGATCATGATGAAGAGTTGTTTAACTGGGTGCTTGAACCGCTTTCAAGCAGCGACCAACAGCTCCTAAAACAGAAAAGAAAAACGCATACCGAGCCACTTGAGCACAACAAGACCAAATATAAGTCACTGGATTGTTCGATCATGGAACTTGCTGACGACATCGCGTATGGCGTGCACGATTTAGAAGATGCGATTGTGCTTGGCTCTGTGACCAAAGCTCAGTGGGTCGAATCGGCTTACCCTCAACTGAAAGAGATGGCCGACCCATGGATTTGTGAACACCTAGATTCAATTACAGAGATGCTTTTCTCTGGTGAACAGTATCGTCGAAAGGATGCGATTGGTGGGATAGTCAACGCACTGTTGACCAGTATCTCGATTAAGCGAGTGGAGGCTAACTTTGAGAATGTACTGTTGGCTTACAATGCGGTGCTCGAGCCGAGCATGGACGGCACACTCGATAAGCTGAAACACTTTGTCAGCGAGTTCGTTATTCAAGTGCCACAGGTTCAGGTCATCGAATACAAAGGTCAACAGATCATCATGGATATGTTTGAAGCATTCAGCGCAGATCCTGAACGCTTGCTGCCACTGCCCATCAAGAAGCAATGGCTACAACATCAAGATGAGTCTCGAAAAATGCGCGTGATAGCCGATTACATTTCATCGATGACTGATGATCTTGCGCAGAAAATGCATCAGCAACTGTTCTCAGCTCATACCGAGTTTTAATTCCTGACTCACTTTACTAAAACGGCTTAATCTAAGTAGTTTTTCTCAAACACGCCCGGCGGCATTTGATTGATTTGAAACTGAATCATTTGGTCAAATGCCGTTAGCAAAGGGCTAAAGTCGCCATCACGCTCTAACAAGCTAAGTAAATGATAGCCAGCTTCAACGGTTGAAAGGCTATTTTCACTGGGTGCTTTGCGAATTCGGTAATTACCCTTGAGATCTTTCGGTAAATGAACCGTGTTCAACGCATGCAAGTTACTCGATACTTGCCACATCTTGAATGCTTTCTTCCACGTGCCATCCAATAAAATCACACGCAGCTTCTTATTGGGAGATGTCGCCGACTCAACTGAAACAGAGTTTTCGCTTGGGTATAAAATCACATGTTGATACTGTTCATCGCACAACAATGCGTTGAGTTGTTCGTTGTCTGAAAAGTCTTCGCCAACAAACGTCACGCTGTTATTAAGAGATAACGAGAGAATACGCGCTGTTCCCATCGGACGATGCTCTTCTGATGGGTGCTGAAGAATGATAAGCTCAACATTCGATTCGAGTGGTGTAACCCACTGACAAATACAAGCTTTCAAAGCCTTGCTGCATTGGGGGCAATAACGAGACATGGATTTAATGTGTACCCTGTTTTAATTTTCATTTCACTTTTATGCGTCTTATTCCAATTTGAGCCAATACAAGCTTGGGTCGTTTGGGATAGCAATGCGATTGCCGATGGGCAATGGTGGCGAATCCTAACAGGAAACTTTTCACATACCAACTACTCGCATCTTCTGATGAATCTAGCAGGCTTGTGGATCATCAGCTACCTGTTTCAACCGAGTAAAAAACAGCTTGTTGTTGCTTTGCTTGTGATCAGTTTAGTGACTGGCGTCGCTCTGTTGTTTTCAAGTATTCAGATCTACGTTGGCCTATCGGGCACTTTGCATGGGTTGTTTGGCTTATTCGCGCTCAGAGAGGCTTTAAACGGCAGGAAGTCTAGTTGGCTGTTAGTATTCGGATTAGTCGCTAAAATCGCTTGGGAGCAGCTTATTGGCCCTTCTAGCACGACTGGTGAACTGATTAATGCTCGTATCGCGATTGAAGCCCACCTAGCAGGTGCATTGGCCGGAGGCTTCATATCTATCGCTTCATTTCTAACAAGTAGAAAAACGGGTCAAAGTTGAATTCTTTCGCGGTTCTTTTCAACCGTCGCTTCACCTATCCCTTTGACACTCACCAAATCATCAGCAGTAGTAAATGCCCCGTTCTGATCTCTGTAATCGACGATTTCTTTGGCTTTCTTGTCACCCACGCCAACCAATAGTGCTGAAAGTTCTTCTGCCGTCGCGGTATTGATGTTGACCGTAATCTCAATGCCTTCGTAAAGCTCAGCCTTGGTTGGGCTGTCTGCAAACACGGCAGGGCTTAAGAGCATCAGAAATGAAAGAATTAGTGTTGAATATATCGTGCGCATAAATAGTTCCTTTGTTCAAAAAACGTAACTTATGCATTTGCCGCGCTAGATAACACAATCACCAGATAAAAATAAAGCGGATCACCTAAGTGACCCGCTTCGTTATACATCTTATTTTCATCAGCTTGTTTGTTGGCTCACAAATCTGAATTAAAGCCTAACAATCACGTGTTGATTTCAGTAGTAAGCTCTAACTTGAGCTTGCTACTGAGGTAATCAAACGCTTACTGACCTTGACCCACTACGTAGTATTCAACGTCTGCGTTTTTACGAAGTACGTTTAATACGTTAGTCAGGTCTTGCTGGTTACCAACTCGCTCCAACTGTGCACCAATTTGAGTGCTGTAGGCTGGGTTGATCTCAGCCGTTACTTTAGAAAGCTCAACAACAACGATATTACCGTCTTGGTCTTTAGATTGACCGAACACAGCTTGACCTGCTTCTGGTTTCGCTAGAGCGAATACAGATGCCGCTAATGGCGAGTTACGGTCAATCGTTTCAAGTTCAGTGAACTCAAGGTTGTTGTCCGCTAGTACTGCTTCATTGCCTTGCTCAAGTTCGTTCACTAGAGAAACACCTAGCTCAACCGCTTGCTGCTCTGCTTGGACAGCAGACAGTGCAGCGACAACTTGATCTTTCACTTCAGCTAGAGGAAGAACTGTCTCATCACGAGTCTCTTCTACACGAACAACAATTACGTGCTCAGGTGCAACTTCGATAACTTCCGAGTTTAGACCGTCTTCTTTCACTTCAGGGCTCAAGATAGCTTGCATAACTGCAGGCGTCATCAGAACTTCTGGAGCGTCAACTTGAGAGATGAAATCTGTCGTTGTGATCTTCGCGTTGATAGCTTCTGCAGAATCATCTAGAGAATCTGGGAATTCAAACGCTACTTTTTCTAGCTCAGTTTGTTGCTCGTAGAACTGATCAACTGCGTGTTGGTCTAGAAGCTCTGTCTTAATCTCTGCCGCTACTTCAGTGTAAGGCTGAGCTTGAGACGCTTTTAGTTCGTCTAGCTTGATGATGTGGTAGCCGAAATCAGATTTAACTAGGCCAGTAGTATCGCCAATATTCTCAAGAGCGAAAGCCGCGTCTTCGAATGCAGGGTCCATAACATCGCGCTCAATCCAACCTAGGTCACCGCCAACGTCTGCACTACCGAAGTCGTCAGATTTCTCTTCCGCTAGCGTAGCAAAATCAGCGCCTGCATTTAGCTCGTCTAGGATTGCCTGAGCTTTCGCTTCGTCATCGCCTTGAACTAGGATGTGGCTAACTTTACGTTGCTCTTCCGTTGAGTACTTGTCTAGGTGCTCTTGGTAGTATTTCTGTGCTTCTTCATCGCTTACTTCAAGCTGAGACTTAAGCGCTTCAGCAGAAAGCTCAATGTAAGATACCTTAGCTTGCTCTGGACGAGTGTAAGCTGCTGGGTTCTCTTGGTAGTACTGTTCGATTTGCTCGTCAGTTAACTCGATGTCTTTTGCAAGGTCAGCAACAGACAGTGTCACTGTGCGAATGTCACGAGTTTGTGCGATAAGCTTGCTCTGAGTATCGATTTCGCCCTGAAGAACGAATTCACTGCCTTGAAGTGCAGTCACAAGCTGGTTGCGCATAAGGTCACGACGCATGTATTCAGCGAAGCTCTCTGCGCTGAAACCTGCACGACGTAGTGCCGATTGGTAAACTTCTTGGTCGAATTGACCCGCCGTTTGGAACTGAGGCATTTCTAGAATCATGGTGCGGATTTGAGAATCACTGATTCGTAGGCCTAGAGACTCAGCTTGCTGCTCAAGCAGTACGTCATTGATCATGCGATCAAGTACTGATTTACGGAAAGACTCTACGTAAGTAGGGTCTGCAAGCATTTGCGCGAAGTAATCGCCAAGTTGAGACTGCATACGATTACGTTCGTTTTGGTAAGCCTGTTCGAACTCACCACGAGCAATTTCTGTGTTGCCAACTTTAGCTGCTGCGTTGTTACCGCCACCGGTGATGTAGCTGCCTACACCTGCGAATACGAATGACAGGATAATCAACCCAAGGATAATTTTTACCGCGATGCTATTCACGCCTTCGCGTAATCGATCCATCATAATTTAAGTGCTCTCCGGATATGAAGCATTGGCTTCAAAATAAAAATCTATTCACGCGATATTATCAGAAAAAGAAATGCGCATCAGTAGGATGCGCATAATTTAAATAAGTTCAATGTGCTTTGTACACATACTGTTTAAGAATGAAACATCATTTTTCAAACAGTAAACGCATTTTACTGCCTTCCCCTCTTAAATGGAGGTTTCAGCAGTGAAAATTAGTTACATGCGTCTTTAAGTGCTTTACCCGCTTTGAAGCCAGGTACTTTAGCTTCTGCGATTTGGATCTCTTCACCAGTTTTTGGGTTACGACCTGTACGAGCAGCACGAGTACGAACACTGAAAGTACCAAAGCCAACAAGTGCAACTTGGTCACCAGATTGTAGCGTTGTGCCAACTGCTTCGATGAATGCGTCTAGAGCGCGGCCAGCTGAAGCTTTAGAGATGTCTGCGTTTTCTGCGATTGATTCTACTAGTTGTGTTTTATTCACTGTTTTTCCCCTATGTGTCATCTGTGACTACTTCTGATGACTGTACGTTCCATTTTGGTTTTAATTTAGCCGCAAGCCTTATTGCAAAAGGGCTGCCGCTTTGATCAATAACTTAGCGTCCAAAAAAAACGCTGACAAGCCTTTTCGGGCCTATCAGCGTAATTCTTTACTTATTTTTGCTATGCATCACTATTTTTTCACGTCAAACTCGACCCCTGACGGATCTCGTTCTAGCGCGACTTTGAGTACTTCATCAATCCACTGAACCGGGATCACCTTCAAGTCAGCGATTACGTTGTCTGGAATCTCTTCCAAATCACGCTCATTGTCTTTAGGGATCAGTACAGTTTTGATGCCGCCACGGTGTGCAGCAAGCAGTTTTTCTTTCAAGCCACCGATAGGTAAAACTTCACCACGAAGGGTAATTTCACCTGTCATACCGACCTCTGCTTTAACCGGGTTACCCGTCAAGCTAGAGACAAGTGCAGTACACATTGCGATACCCGCACTCGGGCCATCTTTCGGTGTAGCACCTTCTGGTACGTGAACGTGAATGTCACGTTTTTCGTAGAAATCTGAGTTGATACCCAGTTTTTCAGCACGAGAACGAACCACTGTCATTGCCGCTTGAATCGACTCTTTCATCACGTCGCCAAGTGAGCCAGTTTGCGTTAGCTTACCTTTGCCCGGCATTGCTTCGGTCTCGATAGTCAGTAGATCACCACCCACTTGAGTCCACGCTAGGCCTGTTACTTGACCGATACGGTTGCTTTCATCCGCTTTACCGAAGTCGTGGCGTTGAACACCTAAGTACTCTTTCAGGTTATCAATGTTAACCGTTACAGACTTAAGATCGCTGTCTAGCAAGATGTTCTTCACTGCTTTACGACAGATCTTTGAGATTTCACGCTCTAGGCTACGTACACCCGCTTCACGCGTGTAGTAACGAATGATGCCGATGATTGCAGAGTCTTCAATCTCAATTTCATGAGGCTTAAGACCGTTGCGTTGAACTTGCTTGTCCAGTAAATGGCTCTTAGCAATGTTCAGCTTCTCATCTTCTGTATAACCAGATAGACGAATCACTTCCATGCGGTCCAGTAGAGGCCCAGGAATGTCCATCGAGTTCGATGTTGCCACGAACATAACATCTGACAGATCGTAATCTACTTCTAGGTAGTGATCGTTAAATGCGTTGTTTTGTTCTGGATCTAGAACTTCTAGAAGTGCTGAAGATGGGTCGCCACGCATATCAGAAGACATCTTATCGATCTCATCTAATAGGAACAGTGGATTCTTAACACCAACTTTAGACATCTTCTGGATCAGTTTACCCGGAAGTGAACCGATGTACGTACGACGGTGACCACGAATCTCAGCTTCATCACGAACGCCACCAAGTGCCATACGCGTGTACTTACGACCCGTTGCCGCAGCAATCGAACGACCTAGCGAGGTTTTACCTACACCAGGAGGACCAACAAGACAAAGGATTGGGCCTTTTAGCTTGTTGATACGGTTTTGTACTGCCAAGTATTCAAGAATACGTTCTTTAACACGCTCTAAGCCGTAGTGGTCTTCGTTTAAGATCTCTTCCGCTTTCGCTAGATTCTTTTTCACTTTTGAACGCTTAGCCCAAGGAACGCCCACCATCCAATCAATGTAGCTACGTACTACTGTTGCTTCAGCAGACATTGGCGACATCATTTTCAGTTTTTGCAGTTCTTGCTCGGTTTTTTCACGAGCTTCTTGAGGCATCTTAGAGTCTTCGATCTTCTTCTTCAGAGTCTCGAATTCATCAGGAGCGTCGTCCATCTCGCCAAGTTCTTTCTGAATCGCTTTCATTTGCTCATTCAGGTAGTACTCACGCTGAGATTTTTCCATTTGCTTCTTAACGCGGCCACGAATACGTTTTTCAACTTGCAAGATGTCAATTTCTGACTCCATTTGGCCCATCAAGAATTCCAGACGTTCAGTCACATCTAAGATTTCTAGAACGTGCTGCTTGTCTACCAGTTTAAGTGGCATGTGTGCAGCAATCGTATCAGCAAGGCGAGCTGCCTCATCAATACCGTTCAGAGATGTTAGAACTTCTGGTGGAATCTTTTTGTTCAGCTTAATAAAGCCTTCGAATTGATTGATCGCGCTGCGAACAACCACTTCTTGTTCTTTTTCGTCAAGTTCTGAGGTTACAACGTATTCTGCGTCCGCTAAGAAAAACTCACTTTCTTTGAATTGGTGAATTTTTGCACGCTGCTGACCTTCGACAAGCACTTTAACAGTACCATCAGGGAGCTTTAGTAACTGAAGAATGGTAGCGACAGTTCCTACTTTAAATAGGTCGTCAATTGAAGGCTCATCAGTGTCCGCTTCTTTCTGCGCTACAAGTAGTACTTGTTTGTTAGCTTCCATTGCCGATTCAAGGCAAGTAATCGATTTTTCACGACCAACAAACAATGGAATAACCATGTGTGGGTAAACCACTACATCACGTAGAGGTAGCACGGGGATTTCGATACGCTCGGAACGTTCCAAGTTCATATATTTCTCTCTTCCGCTTTAACTTATAAAGCAGTATATGGGGCTTAAACGACTGGATTCAATGGAAGAATAAAAAAAAGGAGGTAATTGCTTACCTCCTTTTTCAATTTGAGTGACTTGTCTAAAAAAGACCTACTCTGCAACAGCTGCTTGGTTATCTGAGTTGCTGTAAATTAATAGTGGTTCTGACTCACCATTAATTACCGACTCATCAATCACAACCTTGCTTACATCAGTTGAAGATGGCAGTTCGTACATAGTTTCTAGTAGAACACCCTCCAAGATAGAACGTAGACCACGAGCACCTGTTTTACGGTTCATTGCTTTCTTAGCAATGGCACGTAAAGCATCTTCACGGAATTCTAACTCTGTATCCTCAAGCTCAAATAATGCTGCGTACTGTTTTGTAAGTGCATTCTTTGGCTCACATAGGATTTGGATTAGCGCTTCTTCATCAAGCTCTGTCAGTGTTGTTGTCACAGGTAGACGACCAATGAATTCTGGAATCAGACCATATTTCACTAGATCTTCAGGTTCTACTTGAGTGAACAATTCACCGATAGTTTTGGTTTCATCTTTTGAACGCACTTCTGCGCCAAAGCCGATACCTGAACCTGTTTCTACACGCTGTTCAATCACTTTATCTAGGCCTGCAAACGCACCACCACAGATAAATAAGATCTTAGACGTGTCCACTTGCAAGAACTCTTGCTGTGGATGCTTACGACCACCTTGAGGTGGAACTGAAGCTACTGTACCTTCAACAAGTTTTAGTAGAGCTTGCTGTACACCTTCACCAGACACGTCACGCGTGATTGATGGGTTTTCAGCTTTACGAGAAATCTTGTCGATTTCATCGATGTAAACAATGCCGCGTTCCGCTTTCGCTACGTCGTAATCACATTTCTGAAGCAACTTCTGGATGATGTTTTCAACATCTTCGCCCACGTAACCCGCTTCGGTTAGTGTTGTTGCGTCTGCCATTGTGAAAGGAACGTCTAGGAAACGAGCCAATGTTTCAGCCAGTAGTGTTTTACCACTACCAGTAGGACCGATAAGAAGAATGTTACTCTTACCTAGCTCTACGCCTTCAGCTGTCGTATCACCATTACGTAAACGCTTGTAGTGGTTATAAACTGCAACTGCTAGCACTTTCTTCGCGTATTCTTGACCGATTACATAGTCGTCAAGATGCTCACGAATCTCACGCGGCGTTGGCAGCGATTCCGATTCTTTCTTAGGAAGAACATCTTTAATTTCTTCACGAATAATGTCGTTACAAAGATCGACACATTCATCACAAATGTAAACAGAAGGACCTGCGATTAACTTGCGAACTTCGTGTTGGCTTTTGCCACAGAAAGAGCAGTAAAGCAGTTTACCGCTACCACCCTCTTTGCTTTTATCTGTCATTCGCTAACCTCTTAGCCTTAACTCTCTATGCTTGAGTGTATATCAATTTGAATCACTTTGCGTTAAACAATTGCCCTGCAATTATTGACCGCGGTGATTAAGAACTGAATCCACCAAGCCGTATTCTACTGCTTGATCAGCAGACATGAAGTTATCACGATCTGTATCGCGCTCAACAACTTCTAGAGGCTGACCAGTGTGCTCTGCCAATAGTTTGTTTAGCTTTTGTTTGATCGTTAGGATCTCTTGCGCGTGAATTTGAATATCAGACGCTTGGCCTTGGAAGCCGCCAAGTGGCTGGTGAATCATTACACGTGAGTTTGGAAGCACGTGACGCTTACCAGGAGTACCACCCGCTAGTAAGAATGCACCCATAGAGCAAGCTTGACCCATACATACTGTGCTCACGTTTGGCTTGATGAACTGCATTGTGTCGTAGATAGACATGCCTGCTGTTACGCTACCGCCAGGTGAGTTGATGTAAAGATAGATATCTTTGTCTGGGTTTTCTGATTCCAAGAAAAGCAGTTGAGCCACGACAAGATTTGCCATGTGGTCTTCCACTTGACCTGTTAAGAAAATGATACGTTCTTTTAATAGACGAGAATAAATATCGTAAGAACGTTCACCACGGGAAGTCTGTTCAACCACCATAGGAACTAGTGCGTCCATAATCGATGGCATTGTATTTTTTTCTTGGTAGCTCATATTCTTATGTCCCTAAAATAAATGGCCCGAATGATTAAATCATACGGACCATTGTTAGCAGAATTGTTGACCGTACGTCAACCTTCTACGTCAGATATTACTATATTAAGCAGGTTGCTGATTCATTAGCTCGTTGAAGCTAACTTCTTTATCAGAAACTTGAGCTTTAGCGATGATTGCATCAATAGCTTGCTCTTCTAGAGCAACGTTGCGCATGTTGTTCATCATTTGCTCGTTTTGCTCGTAGTAAGCAATAACTTCTGTTGGATCTTCGTATGCTGTAGCCATCTCTTCGATGATAGCTTTAACTTTCTCGTCGTCAGCTTTTAGCTCTTCGGTCTTGATTACTTCACCAAGAAGAAGACCTACAACTACGCGACGTTTAGCTTGCTCTTCGAACAGCTCACGTGGAAGTTGGTCAGCAGCTTCAGTGTTGCCACCGAAACGTTGAGCAGCTTGTTGACGTAGAACACCGATCTCTTGATCGATTAGAGCAGAAGGTACGTCGATGTTGTTTTCGTTAACTAGACCGTCGATAGCTTGCTCTTTGATGCGGTTCTTAACAGCTTGCTTAAGCTCACGCTCCATGTTCTTACGAACTTCAGCTTTAAGACCTTCAACGCCGTCAGTTGCGCCGAACTTAGCAACGAATTCTTCGTTTAGTTCTGGAAGTTCACGAGCTTCAACTTTGTTTACTTTGATTGCAAACTTAGCTGCTTTACCTTTTAGGTTTTCAGCGTGGTAATCTTCTGGGAAGTTTACGTCGATTTCGAATTCCATACCTGCTGTTTTACCAACGATACCGTCTTCAAAACCAGGGATCATGCGACCAGCGCCCATCTCTAGTGGGAAGTTCTCAGCTTTACCGCCTTCGAACTCTTCACCGTCGATAGAACCAACGAAGTCGATAGTTGCACGAGAACCAGCGTCAGCAGCAGCTTCAACTTCAGTCCAAGTTGCTTGTTGCTTACGTAGAGTTTCGATCATCTCTTCAACGTCAGCTTCTTTAACTTCTACTGCTGGTTTCTCAACAGTGATGTTTTCTAGACCTTTCAGCTCAACTTCTGGGTAAACTTCAAAAGTTGCGTTGAATACTAGGTCAGCGCCTTCGTTGTTTTCAACTGGTGCGAAAGTAGGTGCGCCAGCTGGGTTGATTTTCTCTTTAACGATCGCTTCGATGAAGTGACGTTGCATTACTTCGCCCATCACGTCTTGACGTACTGCTTTGCCGTACATTTTAGCAACCATCTTCATTGGCACTTTGCCTTTACGGAAACCATCGAAACGACGGTTTTTCGCGATGTTGCGTAGTTCAGCTGTAACTGCATCTTCGATGTTAGCAGCAGGAACAGTAATATTAAGACGGCGCTCTAGGCCTTCTAGCGTTTCAACAGTAACTTGCATTATATAAACCTCAAAACTGGCTCAGTAATCTGAGCATATGAGCCGTAACTTAGCTTTAATTCAAAAGCAGACGTTGTTGGCTGCATCCTTGTGTAGTGCTCTATCCGAACACCTAATTTAAAATCGAGCATTGATGTCTGAATTGATTATTCAACCAAACACCAGACTAATCAGCGATATCTTCGTTCTTCACACGTCGATTAAAACGCAATAAAGCTTGTTTTCAGAAACAAGAAAGGTATCTCCGATTAGCCTCAGGACAGAAATTTTAGACGCGACATTCTAGCGATCTGTTTAATCTCTGTCGAGCCGTTCACCTCTGCATGATGATGAATGCTCTAAATTCGTCCAACTAAGTGATACAAAAACGATCAAATCATCACTTAGCACAACAGAAATGGGGACAATAGCGACTTTTTCAAGGGAATCGAGGGCTTTTTTTGCTAAAAACCTTAAAAAGAGATCTTGCTCTTGTTTTACCCCTCAGAGTCGATAACTTTTTCAACAATCCCCGTTACAAACCCTTAACCTACATCCATCTGTTCACTCTCTGCTTTCAGCAAAAACTACCGCTATTTGCTACCATAAACGAGAGAAGACAGGCTTGATTGTTTACCAAAGAAATCAGCGGAGAGCCTTCATGTTTCAAGCTTTTAAAATCCCAATACTGTTAATGGTCACATACAGTTTACTGATGGTGTTTGGCGGTCATTGGGTGTGGAGCACGAGCCATGAAAGTTTGTTAAATGATCATCAATCTAAGCTGGACCGCTTTTCTGTTCATATTTCAAGCCAATTGGATAAGTTCGCGCACATTCCCGAGCTGCTTTCAAAAGACAAAGAGCTGGTCGATGCCCTGCACTCTCCAAGTAACTCTGCGCAAATCGAACTCACTAATCGTTATCTAGAGCACGTAAACTCGGTGATTCAAGCATCCGACACCTACCTACTAGACAGTATCGGCACCACCATTGCAGCCAGTAACTGGAATCAACCGCGTTCTTTTATTCGTCGTAACTTTGCTTTCCGCCCCTACTTTCAAGAAGCGATTATTGGCAATGAAAATCAATATTTTGCGCTAGGTTCAACCTCTGGAAAGCGAGGCTATTATTATTCTTACCCCGTCTCCTATGCCGCCGAGATTATTGGCGTCATTGTCGTAAAGATGGATTTATCGCTGATTGAAGCAAGTTGGAAAGGCAAACAGAGTTTTTTTGTTGCTGACGATAAAGATCAAATTGTATTTATGTCGAGTAACCCTGAGTGGCTGTTCAAAAGCCTTCAGCCGCTAAGCGAAGTACAACACACTCGAATTCAAGAAAGCAGGCAGTATCTCGATACAAAAATAGAAAGCCTGCACTTCTCCGGCGATTTAGACAGTGCCACCAGTCGTATTGAGTCGCCACACAAACTCGTCCAAGAGCAGTTCTTTAGTTCTTCGCGTTTCCTAGCCGAACCAAGACTCACCTTACGGGTATTTTCTCCAACCCACTTAGTTTGGTGGGACTTGGTTGCTTACCTTGTTGTTTTGAGCCTAATCTTTGCGATTATTTATCTAACAATGCAGCTCAACCACCATAGACAACAAAGACGAGCACAGATAGACAGGCTGCAATCCGAAGCCAAGCAAAAACTCGAATTTCAAGTGCTTGAACGTACATCGGAGTTACATGTTGAGATCAAACACCGTATCGAAACCGAGCATGTTCTGAGGCAAACCCAAGACGAGCTCATCCAAGCCGCCAAACTAGCAGTGCTAGGGCAGATGTCAGCGAGCATCAGTCACGAACTGAATAACCCGCTTGCCGCGATTCGCAGTTATGCCGACAACGGGCGATTGTTTCTTGCCAAAGAAAAAACCGATCGTGTCGATGACAATCTATCGCGAATCTCGGCACTCACTGATCGTATGGCGAAAATCAGCCACCAGCTTCGCTCGTTCGCCAAAAAATCTACTGCGGAAGAGCTACACACCTTACAAATACTCCCAGTTTTACATTCATCGAAAGAGCTGATGAAACCACAACTCAAGAGCGAGCGAGTTAAGGTCAACGAACTCCCTGAGACCTTTGATGCTTGCGTGCTCGCCAACGCCATTCAACTGGAACAGGTGATCATTAACCTGCTGACCAACGCGATTCAGGCAGTGGAACAACAAGATGACAAACAATTAGCTATTCTGTTAGAGATTAGAGAGTCCGACCATCAACAAGCCAATACCTTGCTAATTCATGTCGATGATAACGGCCCCGGCTTCACCTCCCCTTCTAGCGGAAACTTTTTTGAACCCTTCCATACCACCAAGAAAAACGGACTTGGACTTGGGCTATCGATTTCTCAACAAATAATCAACGGAATAAATGGCAAGCTCGTTACCGGTAGTAGCCCTCAAGGCGGTGCTCGAATCAGCATAGAGTTGCCCCTTGTTGGACATGAACAGCAAACAAAAACTCAGCAATAACCAGAATACAAAGAAGTAAAGGAATCACTATGTGTCACGTCTATTTCATTGATGATGAATCCGATCTAAGAATGGCGATTGAACAGAGCTTCGAGCTCGCCGACATTGATGCCGAATTCTTTCCCGATGCGGAGTCTGCTCTGCTCGCGATTCAAGAAAACGGCTTACCTCACGTGATCATCACTGATATCTGTCTACCAGGTCTATCCGGGCATGATCTGCTCAACACCGTGATGCACAAAGACAAAGAGATCCCCGTGATCATGATTACTGGTCACGGCGATATTTCAATGGCCGTTCAAGCTATCCAATACGGCGCCTATGACTTCATTGAAAAACCTTTCGCTAATGAACGCCTAATCGAAACCACTAAGCGAGCGATAGAAAAACGTCAGCTCACACTAGAGAACCTTGAGTTAAAACGTTCACTCAAAGCCAGCCAAGCACTTGGCCCAAGGATCATTGGTGACACGCAATCAATGACTGAGCTGCGCTCCATCATCACCCATATTGCCGACACCAATGCCGATATATTATTGTTTGGCGAGACAGGTACAGGTAAAGAGTTAGTAGCACGTTCTCTGCATGAACAAAGCAGCCGTCGAGAGCAAAACTTTGTCGCGGTCAACTGTGGTGCTGTTCCTGAAAACCTGATTGAGAGTGAACTGTATGGCCATGAAAAAGGGGCATTCACGGGCGCAGAAAGCAAGCGAGTGGGTAAATTCGAGTTTGCTCAAGGCGGAACTCTATTCTTAGATGAAGTTGAATCCATGCCGATGCAGGCACAAATTCGCCTATTACGCGTCTTACAAGAACGCGTTATTGAGCGAGTTGGTTCAAACGGTTTAGTGCCACTAGATATTCGAGTGATAGCAGCAACCAAAGTCGACCTAAAGAAAGCCGCTGAAGAAGGCTCTTTCCGCCAAGATCTCTATTATCGACTCAATGTTGTGACCTTAGATTTACCGCCGTTAAGAAGCCGACAAGAAGATATCCCAGCACTCTTCCACCACTTCCTACTGGTCGCTGCGGCGCGTTATGGCAAGACTGCCCCTGCCCTTCCACAAAAGGAGCTGCACGCACTTTTGGCTCATGATTGGCCGGGAAATGTTCGAGAATTACGTAATACTGCAGAGCGTTTTGTACTTTTAGGTAAGCTTTCTCACTTATCAGACAGCGCCACTGAAACTACTCAAGAACTGTCTTTGGCAGAATTGGTATCTGACTTTGAAAAAAATACGTTGAAGCAGGCACTTATTGAATGCAATGGCAGTATAAAAGAGACCATGGAGAGGCTGCAATTACCGAGGAAAACCCTCTACGATAAGATGCAAAAGCACCAGCTAACGAAAGAATCTTATAAGGTAGAACCAAACTAAATTAGATTTGGGAGCAAGATCACCTATACTTATTTCGACAACAGGATGTTATGCAATAAATATAATAAGGAAGTGGTTATGGGTGAGAAAACAAAAGTGCCATCGATTACCGATACTTTCGAGATAGATGGTATTTTTTATGCTGACAATCATGTCGATCTACACACGCCAGAATTAGAGGCAAAACGCGCTTTGTATGAGCAGATAAAGCCTCATTCAAATCGTGG
The DNA here is from genome assembly GCF_041470505.1 of Vibrio sp. 10N.261.55.C5. NCBI lineage: Bacteria > Pseudomonadati > Pseudomonadota > Gammaproteobacteria > Vibrionales > Vibrionaceae > Vibrio > Vibrio sp. 10N.261.55.C5. The sequence goes on along the minus strand of NZ_JBFRMS010000099.1, from coordinate 4,430 downwards.
CAGAAATATAGATGAGGAGGTCTAGCGACCTCCTCATTTTTTATGGATTAAATTCCATGTCAGTGAATGACTCAAATAGCTACTTGGTTATGATCTCTGGTCCCATCAAGGTGGTTGGTAACCATGTTGATACCCAAGGTACGTAAGTGACGATAATCAGGAATAAGAACATCACCCCAACCCACGGCAATGCGGCTTTTACCACGTTCATCATCGACATCTTCGCGACACCTGCGGTCACAAACAAATTGAGCCCGACAGGCGGCGTTATCATCCCTATCTCCATGTTCACCACCATCATGATACCTAGGTGAATTGGGTCGATACCGAGCGCAATTGCAATTGGGAATACCAAAGGAGCAACAATGATCAGCAAGCCTGATGGCTCCATGAACTGCCCACCAATCAAGAGTAAAACGTTTACTACAATCAAAAAGGTGATCGGACCCAAGCCCGCAGATAGCATAGACTCAGTGATCATTTGAGGAATGCGTTCTTCGGTCAGTACATGCTTAAGAATCAGAGCATTGGCAATGATAAACAGCAGCATGATCGTCAGCTTGCCTGCATCGTAAAGTGTGTCTTTGGTGTCTTTATGGAAAAACGTTTGGAACACCTTAACCAAAGCAGGCTTTGTATTGTTCTTGTCAGCGAAAGGCCCCATATCTTTATAGATAAAGTTGGCAATGAAGAAGGCATACACCGCAGCCACTGCCGCCGCTTCTGTCGGAGTAAAGATGCCGCCGTAGATACCACCTAGAATGATGACAATCAGCAGCAAGCCCCAGCTCGCATCTTTCGCAGCTGCGAACATCTCGCCCCAGCCCACAAATGGCTGTGCCGGAATCTTCTTAATACGTGCTGCGATGTAGATAGCAATCATCAACATCACACCCGCCAGCAAACCAGGAATAACGCCACCTAAGAACATACGACCTACCGATACATCGGTCGCAGCCGCGTAAACCACCATCACGATGGACGGCGGAATCAAGATACCCAAAGTACCCGCGTTACAGATAACCCCTGCCGCGAACTCTTTTGAGTAACCGTTTTTGATCATACCTGCGATAACGATACTACCGATCGCCACTACCGTTGCAGGAGATGAACCAGAAAGGGCTGCGAACATCATACATGCCACAACCGACGCCATCGCCAAGCCGCCGCGGAACCAACCTACCATCGCGATAGCAAAACGGATAATACGTTTCGCCACGCCACCAGTAGACATGAAGCTAGAGGCCAAAATAAAGAAAGGAATCGCTAAGAGTGTGTAGTGGCCTGCAAATGCATTAAACAGCGTTTGTGCGACTGAAGCTAATGACGCATCTGAGTGCATCAATAAGAATATTACGCTCGATAAACCGAGGGAAATTGCAATTGGTACACCGACCAACATGAAAGCAATTACCATTAAAAATAGAAATAACATTGCCATGATTAGTCTTCCTTACCGTTAGATTTTGTACTCGACTCATTCGCTTTGTTCTGCGGAGTCGAATTCAATACCGCTGTCGCATCTTCGTCAGAGCCCGCTAGCACGTCTGCTTTCAACGCATCCAGCTCTTCTTCGGCTTCGTGTCCTGCAATCATGCGGTCAAGCTTGCCTGTGACGACTTGGTAAGCAACTTGAGCAAAACGGAACGTTAGCATTGCCATACCAATCGGCAGCGCCATATAAGGAATAAAACGTGGCAGTTTCTCGTATCGCTCGCCTTCATTCAGCCAGTCAGCAAGAAACTGAAGCATCTCTGGCATTGGAATATCGTCGGTCTCGTACCATGCGCGATCGGTCGCGAATGGGTACCAATAATTCCAAGAACCGATAAGAAGTAAGATTGAAAATGCTAGGCAGCTTGTCACGGCGATGAGCGCATACACTTTGCGTAGCTTTTCTGGGGCAAGGTTGATGATCACATCAACACCAATGTGGAAGTGTTTTTTAACGCCATAAGATGCGCCCACTAACACCATCCAAGCAAACATGAACACGGTCAGTTCCAGTGCCCATAAGATGTTGTCATTGAATGCGTATCGAAATACCACGTTGGCAAAAGTAAGTAGCGTCATTGCGCCAAGGAAAAATGCGATTAGTGACTCTTCAATCACATCCGTAACTCTTCCGACTTTGGAAAAAAGAGAGGTTTCCAGTGCTGATTCGCTAGAATTTGGTTGTTCCATTTGAGGCTTTTCCATAATTGACTCCGCTTATAATTGTTTTAATAAGGAGTGACGAATACTCGCCACTCCCTTAGCGGTGTTATTGGTTTGAAGCTAACGCTGCATCGATAAGGTCTGAACCGATGTCTTTTTCAAACTTCTTCCATACTGGTTGAAGTGCAGCTACCCATGCTTCACGCTGTTCAGGCGTAAGTGTACGAACCTCACCACCCGCTTCGATGATGTTGTTTTTGTTCGCTAGGTTAACTTTTGAAGATTCTGCGTTACGCGTCTCAGACACTTCTTGAACGATAGTGCCAAGCTGTGTGCGTACATCTTCAGGTAGGTCTTTCCAGAAGTCGTTTGACGTTACAACTAGGTAATCCAAGATACCGTGATTAGTTTCGGTCACGCCGTCTTGTACTTCAAAGAACTTCTTACCGTAGATGTTTGACCATGTGTTCTCTTGACCATCGATAACTTTAGTTTGCAAGCCACCGTACACTTCTTTGAAAGACATCTTCTGTGGGTTAGCGCCTAGTTGTTCAAACTGAGCCACCAATACATCCGATGCTTGAACACGGAATTTCAAACCTTTTGCATCTTCAGGGCTGATAAGAGGTTTGTTCGCCGACATCTGTTTCATGCCATTGTGCCAAAACGCAAGACCTTGCAGGCCACGACGCTTCATCGCGTTCTTCAGCTTTTCACCAGATTCTGAGTTTTGGAAACGGTCAACGGCTTCTACGTCTTCAAATAGGAAAGGAAGGTCAAAAATGCGGTATTTCTTAGTGAACTTCTCAAATTTTGACAGCGATGGCGCCGCCATTTGAACATCACCATTTAACAGGGCTTCCAGTACCTTATTATCATCGTAAAGTGTTGAGTTAGGGAAAACTTGCATACAAGCTTTTCCATTCATTTCTGTGTTTACTCGCTCTTCCAGTAAAGAAGCGGCGATGCCTTTCGGGTGCTTATCGGTATTGGTTACATGACTGAATTTAATCACGATTTCACCAGGGTCACAGTTTGCAGCAGCATTAAAACTTGTGAGCGCCAGAGCTGATACAGACAGCAGGGTAAGAGGCTTAAACATTATTATTCTCCTTAGTAAACAAAGCAGCCCTTCAATGGGAACTGCGTGCTTTCACTAAGGCAATTAGCGCGCCATATTGACACAATTCATTAACAAGCCTTTAACCGCAAGGCTTCATAAGATCTGCCTGCAGTTGTCGCTAACTCGCTACAAAAATTAATGGGTGGAAAATGACACATAGAATATTTGTAAATGGGTGGGAGTTGACCAAAGCATCAGAGATAAATGAGGTCTGACCAAAAGCCCCTTTCACGATGATGCCTTGAAGTAATTTCAACCTATCCTGTAGAGTGCTGCACAACTTAGTCAGATTTACTGATCCACTACTTACCAAGAGTTGCTACCCATGAGTCAGATCTACCATCACCCAGTACAGATTTACTACGAAGATACCGATCACTCAGGTGTGGTTTATCACCCTAACTTTCTTAAATACTTTGAGCGTGCGCGCGAGCATGTGTTGGGCAGCGATAAACTGGCAGAGTTGTGGAATGAACATGGACTGGGGTTTGCGGTGTATAAAGCCAATATGACCTTTCAAGACGGCGTTGAGTTCGCAGAGATCTGCGATATCCGAACCTCTTTTGAGCTCGATGGCAAATACAAAACCTTATGGCGACAAGAGGTATGGCGTAAAGATGCAACCAAACCTGCCGTGATTGGTGATATCGAGATGGTTTGCCTAGATAAAGACAAACAACTTCAGCCTGTACCCGCAGAAGTATTAAAAGCGATGCTTGGCGAAACGAGTTAACCAATATTACGAATGGCTGAGAGCGAGCCGTGTTCAAGATTAGAAGCTAAAGGTTCTAGTGTAACGAACGTAAACTCAGCCAAGTAGCTTCGATTTGGGGAAGCACTTAATCTCTAATTGCATAGGAAGCGTTGCACCACCAAGCGTCACGGCAAATCGAAACTGGTTATCCAGCCTTCCTAAACTGCATTGCCAATCTGTTGAAGTATTGTCATTTTCAGCAGCATCCAACCCTACACCGTTATGGACAATGATTCCTCCATGTAACTCTGGTCGTAAACCCGACGAATGAACTGGCAGCGTTTGTTGAGTTAGATTGGAAAAATCGAACGAAAAACTTTTCAATGATGTGGCCAACCCCTTACCTGTCGCTTTGATATACGACTCCTTCAGCGCCCCAGGGCGCGAGCACACTTT
>NZ_JBFRMS010000098.1:0-33689 GCF_041470505.1 Vibrio sp. 10N.261.55.C5 | reverse complement strand
CTCGGCGCACCAAAAAAAGGATTGGTATCTCTACCAATCCTCTTTAGGGGGTGTTTCGGTTTTCTACCTTATGACAGGTAGATAGCGCGATTACTCGTAATCAGTTGCGTACGTATCTTCGTATGAGTGAGAGTAGAATTCGAATAGGTTGCCAAACGGGTCTTCTAGGTAAACCATTTGTGCTTGTTTTAGTTCGTCTTCTGGGTGGTAACGGTGAATATCCATACGTACCTTACCGCCAAACTCTTCAACGCGTTTAATCGCTGAATGAAACTGCTCTTTAGGAAGTTGCAGACAGAAGTGGAAAATACCTAGACGTGAGAAATCAACTTCGTGACGCTCTTGGCGCTCTTTCATTTCGAACAGCTCAACACCGATACCATCAGATGTTACTAGGTGTGCAATGTTGAAGCCTTTAAAGCCTTCACCGAACACAGCGATACACATGCGGCCGATTGCTGATTCGCGCTCTTCCATCACTTTGGTGTTGTTCATTACGATTCTTAGACCTAGAGCTTTCGTGTAAAACTCGACTGCTTGGTCCATGTCACCCACCATGATGCCTACGTGATTCATTTTCATAACTTGCTCCAAATTCGTTTTAAATTCTGTGCTTTTCGAAGTCTAGCTTCGGTGTTTCGTTTCGATGGAGAGAGTATAGGTACATGCGTTAATTAACTGAAATTATCATAATTTATATTAATGATAATTTTTTGTTATTTACAGTTTGATATAAAAACTCAACTCACGCAAAGAAACCATACCGAACCCTACCTACATAGACACATAGATACACACACCAATAGAGATAAGCCCAATGTAGAGAACAACCTAAAGAGCATAGCTACTTAAATTGGGAGTTGTTGATGTTTGATGGCTTTTGTTAATTGTTTTTGTTGATAGCTTTTACCGATAGCCTTTTCCTTTCGAAGATAGGATTCGCCTATTGAATCTATAGAAATGTCCGATTTCACTAATTTTCGGTGCCAATGCAATATATCTACATCGACGCGGGATAGCGTTAAACACTACAAATTAGAAAGAGAGTCAAATCATGATCAACACAGAAATCAAACCATTCAACGCAACAGCATTCAAAAACGGCGAATTCGTAGAAATCACTGAGCAAGACGTTAAAGGCAAGTGGGCTGTATTCTTCTTCTACCCAGCAGACTTCACGTTTGTATGTCCAACTGAGCTAGTTGACCTACAAGACAAATACGCAGAGCTTCAATCTCGCGGCGTAGAAGTTTACTCAGTATCAACTGACACTCACTTCTCTCACAAAGCATGGCACGATACTTCTGACAAAATCGGCACTATCGAATACTTCATGGTAGGCGACCAAACTGGCAACATCACAAATAACTTCAACGTTATGCGTGAAGGTCAAGGCCTTGCAGACCGTGCAACGTTCCTAATCGACCCTGAAGGCGTTATCCAAGCAATGGAAATCACAGCTGAAGGCATCGGCCGTGACGCAGAAGACCTACTACGCAAGGTTAAAGCAGCACAATACGTAGCCGCTAACCCAGGTGAAGTTTGCCCAGCTAAATGGAAAGAAGGCGAAGAGACTCTAGCTCCATCTCTAGACCTAGTAGGCAAGATTTAATCTAAGCCTAGCTAACAAGAATAGCTAAACGGTTCTACAGGCGCGCTTCGGCCCCCCTCCTAAAGGGCAGTCGCGCGCCACCCTTTCAAAACATCAACACCACAATATTTGCCGACTTGCGCCCCCTTTTTATTTTCCTTTTTCAGCAAGAAGGTATTGGTCAATACCAAGACACAGAATTTAAGAGCAGGCACGATTATGTTAGATCAAGCAATGAAGCAGCAGCTAAAAGCATACCTAGAAAACCTAAAAACCAATGTTCAGTTAGTGCTTAGCCTGGATGGCAGCGACACCGCGAACAAACTTCAAGATCTGGCGAATGACATCTCGTCTTTAACCGATAAAATTGAAGTGACTCGCGATGACAGCGCAAGCACTCGCAGCCCTATCATGCAGGTCGTGAACCAAGAGAAAGGCACCGCGATCGGTTTTGCCGGTTTGCCAATGGGTCACGAATTTACGTCACTGGTTCTAGCACTGCTTCATAGTGGTGGTCACCCTATCAAGCTTGAAGCGGACGTAATCGAGCAAATTAAAGAACTCGATCAAGAGCTTAATGTAGAGATTTTTATCTCGCTCTCATGCCAAAACTGTCCAGAAGTGGTTCAAGCCTTCAATATGATGTCGGCGATTAATCCTCTGGTTAAGACAACGATGATCGACGGCGCAGCATTCCAAGATGAAGTGAAGTCTCGCGACATCATGGCAGTACCAAGTGTATTCGTTAATGGTGAGCTATTTGGTCAAGGCCGTATGTCACTGGCTGAAATCCTTAACAAGGTTGATTCAGGCGCAGCGGAAAAGAAAGCAGCAAACCTAAACCAACAAGCACCGTTTGATGTATTGGTTGTCGGCGGCGGCCCTGCAGGTTCTTCAGCGGCAATTTATGCTGCACGTAAAGGCATTCGTACTGGTGTGGTTGCTGACCGATTCGGCGGCCAAGTGATGGACACCATGGCGATTGAGAACTTTATCTCAGTGAAAGCAACCACCGGCCCTAAATTAGTGGCAAGCCTTGAAGAGCACGTAAAAGAGTACGGTGTTGAAGTAATGACTGAGCAGCGCGCTGCAAACATCATTGCGGCAGAAGACACTGAAGACGGTTACATCCACGTTGAGCTAGAGAGCGGCGCAACACTACGAGCTCGCACGGTTATCACAAGTACAGGTGCTCGCTGGCGTGAAATGAACGTTCCGGGCGAGCAAGAGTACCGCAACAAAGGTGTTGCTTACTGCCCACACTGTGACGGTCCATTGTTCAAAGGCAAAAAAACAGCGGTTATCGGTGGCGGTAACTCAGGTATTGAAGCGGCTATCGACCTAGCAGGTATCGTGGAACACGTAACTGTGCTTGAGTTTGCGGACACACTGCGCGCTGACCAAGTACTTATCGACAAAGCGAACGCAACGCCAAACATCGAAATCATCAAGATGGCTCAAACCACACAGGTATTGGGTGATGGAACTCGCGTAACTGGTCTGGAATACAAAGACCGCAACACCGATGAACTTAAACAGATCGAACTCGCAGGTATCTTTGTACAAATCGGCCTGATGCCAAACAGCGAATGGTTGAAAGGTTCAAAGGTAGAGCTTTCACCACGCGGTGAAATTGAAATTAACGCTCATGGCGCAACATCTATGAAAGGTGTGTTCGCAGCGGGTGACGTGACAACCGTACCTTACAAACAGATCATCATTGCGATGGGTGAAGGTGCGAAAGCAAGCTTAGGTGCATTTGACCACCTAATCCGTAACTCAGCTCCAGTTAAAGAGGCTGAAACCGCTTAACCTTTACACTGAAAAGCTTAAAGCTTTAACTCAAGTTCCTTAAATATTTGTTAACTTAATTCTTTACTGTTAACGACTTAGTCGACATTTAGACGCCACTCCTATGGATTTAGGAGTGGTTTTTTTCTTTGTGATTTATGCAGGTTGATAAAGCATGAAGGCAACCACCATCGCTAAGCTTCCACCCAAGCAACGGTTCACAAACATCATCTGTTTTGGTGATTGCAGTAGCTTTTTAAGCATAGTGCCGCAATACGCCCACACCAACATGCACGGTACACCGGTAATCACCATACCCGCGATAATGGTCACGACTTGAATCAAGTAATCTGCATTCGGAGTGATGAACTGCGAAAACACGGTTAATGACGCTATCCAACCTTTAGGATTTAACACCTGCACCAACACACCCGACACAAAGCCTGAACGATTGTCGGTGGTGCTTTCTTCGATTTGCATATTCGCAATCGACCACGCCATGAACAGCAAATAAGCCGCACCCGCGTATTTCAAAATGCTGTATAGCTCTGGGTAAAGGGTAAATAGGCTCACCAAACCGACACTAGAACCCGCCAGTACGATGATGATGCCAACAGCGTTCCCAGAGATAAAAGGTAAAGTCGCAGCAAATCCATAACGACTTGAAATCCCAAGTAATGCGATATTGCCTGCCCCAGGGGTAATTGCAATTGATGTTGAAAATAGCAAGAACGCCAGCATTAATTGAGAGCTCATTTCCTCTCACTCCTAATAAGTAAAGTATTTATAGGGAGAGAGTTTACAGATTCTACTAGGAATTAAATTGCTATATAGGCTAATATTAATCCAAATTTGAGGAAGACTTTTCTAAAATAGCCATGAAACAGAAAGAATCCACCAAAGAAGTGTTAGATGACACAGATATCGCCATCTTAGAGCATATCCAGCAAGACGGACGCATGAGCAACAGCAAGCTCGCAGAGAAGGTCAACCTCAGCGAAACCCCATGCTGGCGTCGTTGGAAACGCATGGAGGAAACTGGCTATATCGATGGTTACGCCGCTAAGCTGAATCGTAAGAAATTAGGCTTTCATGTGGCTGGTTTTATTCTTGTGACCTTGGGTAACCATGAAGTTGAAAACACAGAACCATTCGAAGAATTTGTCGCGGTAACCGATTGGATTCCTATGTGTCACTGCATTGCAGGCGGCGCCGATTACATGGTGCAAGTGTTGGCCAAAGATTTGGAAGAGTACTTTGAGCGTATTAGCTCGATCAGACGAGTCAAAGGCGTGAGTGCGATTCAGTCGAACATCTCAGTAAAAGAGTTGAAAAACAGCTATCGATTACCGCTTTCAGATTAGCTCCCTAAAACACATAAAACAAAAAGCCCAGCCGCGATAGATTTCTAAAGTCTAAGGCTCTGGGCTTAACGTTATTATTTACTGGGTTAATTGGCTTAGCTATTCACAAGGATGAGCTAAATGGATCAAGGCTAAACCACCGAGTGATGTTTCACGATATTTCTTGTTCATGTCTTTACCGGTTTGGTACATGGTTGCGATGACCTTATCGAGTGAGATCAAAGACTTGCAGTTTCGCTTCAATGCCATGCGAGATGCATTAATTGCCTTCATCGCACCCATCGCATTTCGCTCGATACACGGCACTTGAACCAAGCCGCCAATTGGGTCACAAGTCATACCCAATGAGTGTTCCATCGCGATTTCCGCCGCAATACAGATCTGCTCATTGCTGCCACCGCGTAGTGCCGTTAATCCCGCAGCCGCCATAGAGGATGATACGCCTACCTCACCTTGGCATCCCACTTCCGCACCAGAGATCGAAGCGTTAGTTTTGTACAGAATACCAATCGCGCCCGATACCGCTAAGAAATCTTTTAACTGCTTAGTATCCAACTCTTTAATGAAGCGATGGTAGTACATCAACACAGCAGGAATAACGCCCGCCGCACCATTGGTTGGTGATGTTACCACTTGGCCACCAGCCGCATTTTCTTCGCTAACCGCAAACGCAAACAAGTTAATCCAATCCATGATTTCCATTGGGTCGTTTTCAACCGCCGCATTCGCTTCTAACTTTTTCAGTAGGTTAGGCGCACGACGAGTTACGTTCAAACCACCATCAAGAATGCCTTCGGTTTCAAAGCCACGCTCCATACAACGACTCATCACTCGCCAGATTTGATCCGCTTTCTCTGAAATAATGTCAGCGCCTTCGAACTCCGCTTCATTTTTTAGAATCATACCACCGAGGCTCATCCCACTATTGTCAGCTTGTTGAAGCATTTCATCGGCGTTTTTGAACGGGAAAGGAACTTCTACCGCTTGGGTTTGAGTACCATTTTGCAGTTCATCAGCAGTTGCGATAAAACCGCCGCCAATCGAATAATAAGTTTCATCGACAATCACGTTGCCACTCTGGTCAAACGCAGTAATCATCATGCCATTTTCATGCAGAGGCAGATTGTCTTTGTGGAACAACATGTCGGTTTCGTAGTTGAAGGCAATGTGCTTGGTGCCCGCTAAATCCATCTCACCACTGTCTACGGCATGACGCATTGCTTGGTTTGCGCTGGTGATTTTGATGGTGTCTGGTTTATTGCCGAGTAGCCCCAATATTGTAGCTCTGTCGGTGTGGTGACCTATGCCAGTCAATGACAAAGAACCGTATAAATCCACCTGAATACGCGTCACTTCTGCGATTTTATCAGCGATTAATTGTGTGAAATGGAAACCCGCAATCATTGGGCCGTTGGTGTGAGAGCTCGATGGCCCAACACCAATTTTGTAGATATCAAAGATCGATAACATAGATATACCAGTAAAAAATCGGTCAATTAAGAAAGAGCGGCATAAAGCCAATCAGGGATAACAGTACAAGCAGCAATCGTCACAACAGCGAACACCAACAAGCCATAATGACTCGCGGTAGGCTTTGCAAACAAATGCTTTTGCTTTTCTATAAATTCATTTTGTTGCTCGGTTACCTCTCCCCAGAAGCGGCTCACAACAACACCTAACACTAAGAAAACCACAGTGCCAATCAAGGCAAACCAAGGCCAAGCTATTCCGCTGTATTTGGCGATGAATACGACGGCCACACTGCCAATACTGCCCGCAATTACGCCTTTCTCGTTTGCTTGTTTGAAGAACAAACCCAAGATGAAAGAGCCAAGGCGAATACCAACAAAAATAGAGGTTAAGCTCGCAATCGTTTTAAGCACTGATTCATTAGAAACAGCCAGTAACGCAGGCACAACAACCGACGCTGCAGCAACCAGGCTCATTTTTCTAGCCACTGATTCATAGTGCGCGTCAGAGGCTTGCTTACGGAAGAAGCGCTTATAGAAATCGAACGTTGCGACCGTCGCCATTGAGTTATAGGTGGAATCCAATGTCGACATTGCCGCAGCCGAAAGTGCTGAGATCACCAAACCAACAATGATTGGGTTGGTATGGTTAAACACAAAATCGAGAATCACTTCGTTGCTGTTTTCAAAACTGCTGTCTTGATAAAAGACACTTAACAGCACCCCCATCACAGCAAAGAACAGATAAACAAAAAATGCGCCGTAGCCACAAAGCAACATCGATTTTTGCGCTGTTTTAACACACTTAGTCGCCAATGTTCTTTGAATAATCAGTTGGTTAGTGCCATACACACTCAGGTGCAAGAAGCTCACAGCCACTACGCCGGCCCACAATGTGGTATCGACGCCTAAGTCAAAATCGAGATTGATGATATTCAAATGTTCAGGAGACAACATCTCGCCCGCATCGATTTTCATCAGTAATAAAACAAAGATCGCAATGCTGCCGATAATCAACACTGCTGACTGAAGCATGTCAGTCCAGATTACAGTCGAGATACCACCCGCATAGGTATACAACGCAGTAAATACGCTGATGTAGATGATCGCCTCAGAGATACTCACTGGCAGCACTTGCACTAAGATCAGGGCTACCGCATACAGAATAACCCCTGCCGAAATACACTGAACCACAATGAACACGATGGAATTGATCGTGCGAGCAACAACGCCAAAGCGGTGCTCTAGGTATTCGTAAATCGAGGTTAGGCCGAGCTTGTAAAACACCGGAACAAAGAAAAGCACAGTGAAAAAGATCACTATTGGATAGTTCAAATGTACGCTCATCGCTTCCATGCCTGAGCTATAAACCCAGCCCGGCATGCCAACGAACGTCATTGCGCTGATGTAGGTTGCAAGAATCGACACACCTGCCGTAAACCAACCAAACTGTTTTCCACCAGTCGAAAAGTCGCCACCGACGCTATAGCGCCTATTAACTAAGTAGCTGATAAACAAAGTAGTTAGCACATAAAGAGCAATAACCACAAAACTTGAGTACGCAACCATTTTTAGATTCCGCTTATTGTATGTCGCAATTAATTCGCTGCCAATAGTACTCAAAAATGGATGTTTTCCCTCAAAAACCCACAATAAGTGTGACTATTATCACTAAGATAGACGATTAAACACTCAAACCACCCCACAAAGCACAAAAACCCAGTTAAATGAGATCAAGATCACTAAAATGCACAAAATGGGTACGCACTCATTTTAAAATTGACTTTGATCACGGATCTAATAACCACAAAAATTCTATTATCTCTCCCGAAATGAAGACGGTGTGATGAAGATAAAGAATCAACACACAATAATTAAAACCAAAACCACCCTATATAAAATAAAGGTTTATCGGTCATGACCATTAAAAAACACATGAGCGAAGTTCCTATGATTCAAAGGGTAGCCGCATATCTAGCAATTCTAGTAGGTTACTTTTTTTATTGTTATAACTTTGTAATTATTGACTACGTACGCCCATACATTGTGGAAGAATATGCTGGTATTAGCCTTTCTGATACCGCTCAGTTCTACACTTGGCAGTCGGTTGGTGCTCTGATTGGTGCTCTGAGCTGTGCATGGTTCGCAACCAAGTTCGGCAAGAAGTCCACACTAATAGCAATTACGGCATTAAACGGTGGTGCAACCATCATCAACATGATGTTTACCGACTACGCCACTTGGGCTGCAATGCGTTTCATCATTGGACTATCTTTAGGTGGTTACTTCACTGTAGCTGTATCTTTGATGATTGGTCTATTTACACCAACGGTTCGCGGTAAGTTGACTGCTTTTGCTTCTTCAATGTTCTCTGTTGCTTTAGTGGCAATGGGCGCTTACGCAGCCTTCATTACAAGTGTTGATGCACCTTGGCAGAGCCTAATGTGGGTAGGTGGTATTCCACCGCTTGTAGCAGCAGCGTTAATGATCTTTGTATTACCAAGCGACAAAACTGTGATCGCCTACGGTGAAGAAGATCAACAAACAACAACCAATACAGCTGGGGAAGTAACCGAAGCTAAAAAAGGTTCTTGGGGTGAGATGTTAAGCAAGCCTTACCGCAAAATTACGATTACTTGTTTACTTCTTTCTGGTCTTAACTTCTACGGATTCCAATTCTTCGGTGGCTTTGTAACTACCTACCTGAAAGATGTTCGTATGTTTGATGGTGCAACCATCGGTTTGATCTTCTCTATCTCAGCATTTGGTTCACTCTTCGGTGCTTGGTTCTGGGGATGGGCAGCAGATAAGTACGGTCGTAAGATCAACGCGTTCGGCTTCATCCTCGCAGGTATCATGGTTTCTATCTTCTTTGTCGCACCTGGCGACATGATGATTGGCGGCCTAAACATGCTGGCTCTTCTGGGTCTTATCTACAACTTCGGCCTGTCTGCTTCTGCAGTATGGGGTGGTTACTTCTCTGAATTGTTCCCAGCACGCTTGCGTAGCTATGGTGCAGCTTTATTCCATGGCGGTCGTATTATCGGCATGTGGGCACCAATGGTTCTTATCTTCATCCAAGAGCGTACCGACCTACAAACAGCAATGTGGGGCTCACCAATCGTATGGATTATCGCCGGCCTACTATGGCTAACACTGCCTGAAACTCTAAAAGGTGGCGTCTTCGATAAGAGCAAAAAAGCTGAAGCAGCAAAAGCTTAATTCGACACTCATACGCTGAAGTTCAAATACGAAAAATTTAAAGCCGGCTGATAAATCAGCCGGTAACAAAATCCAAATCGAGTCCTGTTCCGAATGTTGACTCGACAACACAAAGAGAAATTATTATGTCTAAATATCAAGAAGCGAAACGCATTGTTCGTGAATACTTCGATGCAATGGAAAACGCAACTCACGAGAACGTTGCTGAAGTTTTAAAAGCACACACTTCTGAAGATTACTTGTGGCGCGGTGTTTACCCATTCCGTGAGCAAGAAGGCGCACAAGCAGCAGCTGACGTATTCTGGGCACCAATGATGAAGTCAATGACTCGCATGCAGCGTCGTCAAGACATCTTCATCGGTGGTAACAACGAAGTTAACCCAGATGAGATTTGGGTAATGAGCATGGGTCACTTCATGGGTCTATTCGACGCTGAATACCTAGGTATGCGCCCAACTGGCAAGATCATGAACGTTCGCTACGCAGAATTTAACTGTGTTGTTGATGGCAAAATCACTAAGACAGGCCTGTTTCTAGATCTACTAGGCATGATGGATCAAGCGGGTTGCTACCCACTTCCACCATCAACTGGTAAGCACTTCGTATACCCTGGCCCACGTAACCACGACGGTCTGCTATTCGAAGACGCGGCTCCAGAAGAAGGTGTTGCGACACTGGCTCTAGTAAACAAAATGGTTGATGACCTGTCTGCTCTTAACGACAGCGGCGCGATGGGTTGCCCACCAGAAGTACTAGCGAAGAGCTGGTCAAAAGACATGATTTGGTACGGCCCATGTGGTATCGGCGCGTCTTACACAATTCCTCGCTACCAACAACAGCACCAACTTCCTTTCCGTAACAACCTGAAAGACAAGAAGTTCAACGGCCACGTTTGTCGTTTCGCTGAAGGTAACTTCTCTTGTTTCTTCGGTTGGCCAAACCTATCAAACACACCAACAGGTGGCTTCCTAGGTATGACTGGCGGTGAAGTACGTGCAAACATGCAAGTAGTTGACGTTTACTACCGTGACGGTGACAAACTGTCTGAGAACTGGGTTCTTATCGACCTTCCTTACTGGCTACAACAGCAAGGTCTAGATGTGTTCGAACGCACTTCAAGCATCATGAACCCAACGCTGTAATCGATACGCTTTAATCCAAAAGATTGAAACGAAATAGTGGCAACCTAAATAGACATCTGATTTAGGTTGCCACGCTTACTGGGGGACCCTTCTCGCTCCTAGTAAGTGCTCCAACCAATTCATTATTGCTCCACTAATAACTGAATCTACTAGTGCCTCATGGATGGGGTACACCCTGCCAAACCATTACCAATATAACGGGCTTGAAAGCACGGTGGCTTTCTACGGCCTGAATAAAGAGAATTACAATGAAAAAGTCGATTCTTTCAGCAGTGATCCTGACAGCACTTACCTCAGGTTCTGCTTTTGCTGCACACACTTTTACCAATGACGCGGGCGATAGCCTTACTTTAGACGGTCGTTTCGACGTTCGTTACCAAGATAGGGCGGCGACCACAACGGTGAGTGGAACAGCGGTAGCTCTCGTTTCGGCCTTAAAGGTCAAATGGGACTCGATAACGGCTGGACTGGCTTTGGCCATGCTGAATGGGGTTACAACTCAGGTGCTAACGGCGACAATATTTACGACCGACTTCTATACGCAGGCGTAGAGCACAACAAATACGGCAAGATCGCAGCAGGTACTAAGCAGTGGTCTACTTTTTATGACGTCGCATGGTACACCGACTTAGGTCGTGTCTTCGGTACTCGCGGCTCAGGTGTTTACAACCTTTCTGACTGGGGTATTGCATCTGGTACAGGTCGAGCAGAAAACTCCATTACTTACCGTAACTCAATCAACGACCAAGTAAGCTACGGCTTCACTTACCAAACGACACGTGAAGAAGTGGCACTAGCGAGTAATGCGACAGCTTCATTGAAAAACGGAATGGGTGCGTCAATCACTTACAAACCGGTTGATGGCGTAACACTAGGTGCAGCTTACCACCAAAATGAAATTGCAGACCTAGACTCAGGTGTGGTTGGCGTAGAAAATGGCGACAACATGCGCATCATGCTATTGGGTGCGAACTACAGCAACGGCGGCTTCTACGCAGGTGCCACTTTCCATGTTGGCGAAAACTGGGAAGCTGTAAGCCAAGGCGGTACGGATGTAATGTTCGATACCCTAGGTGGTGAAATCTACACGTACTACCACTTCGACAATGGCCTACGCCCTACGTTGAACTACAACTACATGGAAGATCGTGATGACCAAACAGATGGCTATGAGCGTAACCTGCTTATCCCTGGTGTTGAATACCACTTCCAGAAGAACAAATTCCTAGTTTGGACTGAATACCAATTCGACCTAGGTAAAGATCAGCTCGTTGGCAATAAATTCGAAAACAGAGATGACCAATTCGCTGCAGGTATTCGTTACTACTTCTAACGCCCAGTTAGTCGATTCATAAATTCTTTAAACAAAGCTCTGCTCTTACGCAGAGCTTTTTTGGGTCATACCCAGAATAATATTCAACACTCTCTATTAACCCTTATTTTTCACCCAATCATGGCATATTGTATTTTTGAGTACGTACCTAATTATGTTACTCTATGCACAATCAATTTGGTTCAAAAGTATGGTCTATGAACTCTCCAAAACACTCTTCGCTGTCCAAAACAACCGTAACATCTAAAGATGTCGCTAGACTTGCTGGCGTTTCTCAATCAACTGTATCTCGCGTATTTGTACCGGGAAGTTCAGTGTCTGAAAAGACCAAGCAGAAAGTGTTCGATGCCGCGAAATCGTTGAATTATCGTCCCAATGCTTTTGCCCGTAGCCTTACGACAAATGAATCAAAATTGATTGGCTTAGTTTTCCCTGATGCCGACTACCCTATTCACATGAAAACGCTGCAGCTTATCTCCACTGAACTACAAAAACAGGGATATTCTGCGGTATTGATCCCTTGGCAAGTTGATGGCAACGATAACCACTCAATTCCCAATATCTTCCAATACCGAGTTGATGGCGTGATTGCTGCTTCTGCGACCTTTAACAAGTCGCTTTATGAAGAGTGTGAAGAATTCGACATTCCTATCGTTCAGTTCGCACGTGTTGTTGAAGGGACTAAGAGTAGCCATGTGGTGAGCGACAACTACGCCGCTGGCCAAGTTGCCGCTCAACATTTACATAGCGTAGGGACAAAGTCGGCGGTTTACCTGACAGGTAATGTTCCAACCTACACTAACGGCGAACGTGAAGCAGGGTTCTGCTCAGAATTTGAAGAACTTACCGGTGAACAAGCTCGTGTTATTGAAGCTGACTATGACTACCTTGATGCTCTAGATACCATTCGGACTCTGTTTTCAGAACCCACACATCCTCAAGCGATTTTCTGTGCGACAGATAACCTCGCGATGGCAGTAATGGATGTGGCGCGCTTAGAATTTAACCTGCGTATTCCAGAAGATCTTCAAGTGATTGGTTTTGACGATATCCCACAGACTCAATGGTTGAACTACCAACTCACTACCTTCAAGCAAGATTTCAGACGCCTTGCACGTGAATCAGTGAAAATTGTCGTTAGCCAGATTCAAGAGCAAGACACAAGCTTGGTTAAGCTGATGGTGCCAGTGAAGTTCATTGAACGAAACACGACGCTAAAACAGAACCAACGTTAAGACGCTTTCAAACAAAAATCCCGCTCAGTGTGAGCGGGATTTTTTATGATATTTAACTAGTTACCTACACCACCGGTCTTCTCTGCCGGAGAGTCAGGCGTCACTGGAGGCCACTCTTGGAAGGTTGCTAGATGTTGTTGGACAGCCGCTTGTGCCGGGCCAAATGCCCACATTTTTTGTCCCATCCATTTTAGGTACATGCCCGACTCTTCCGCCGCTCGCTCGTATGGGTCACGACGTAAGTTAAACAGCAATGGTGCGTTTAGCTCTTCTTTAGGGCCACTCCAACCGTGGTTTTGCACGATGAAATGCGCCTTCCAATCACCAACACGAACCGCTTGCAGCTTGTCTCGTTCGTAGTAGTAGATCTCTTTACGGTTTGACTCGCCTTTCTCGGTCAGCATATCCACTTGGTTGTAACCATCAAGGTGCGCTTTAAAGCCATCGTGACCTTTCAGCAGTTTTTCTTTTAGATCCGTTGGACCACCAGCCGCAGCGACAAGAGTGGGTAACCAATCCATACCATCAAAGATGCCATTGCCTACAGTACCCGCTGGGATTTTACCCGGCCAGCTAACCAATGCAGGGGCTCTTACGCCACCTTCCCAAGTTGTGCCTTTCTCACCGTGATAAGGTGTCATACCGCCATCTGGCCAAGTCATGATCTCTGGGCCGTTATCGGCAGTGAAAATGATGATGGTGTTGTCAGCAATACCGAGTTCTTCCATCTTCGCCATCATCTCACCGACGTGATCATCAAGATCTTTCATGACCACTTCTTGGAGTCCCCAACCGTTTTGACCGAGCATCGCTTCGTATTCAGGTGACAGGTGCGTCCAAACGTGACCGCGTGATGGACAGTACCAAGTGAAAAATGGCTTATCCGCTTCAACCGCCCTTTCGATGAAGTTGATCGCGTGCTTATTTACTTCATCATCTAGTGTGCGCATACGCTCGATAGTTAGCGCGCCATCGTCTTCAATGGTTTGTCCGCCTTTGCCATCGGATTTCGCGTAAATCACATTGCGAGGCGCAAAAGCATCCAACGAACCGTCTTTTGGCCAGTCTGGATCTTCGGTGTATTCCATCGCATTCAGGTGATACAACCAGCCCCAATACTCATCGAAGCCGTGCATTGTTGGTAAGAATTCATCACGGTCACCCAAGTGGTTTTTACCAAACTGACCAGTCACGTAACCCATGGTTTTGAGAATTTCTGGTAGTGTTGGCGTATCCGCATGCAGCCCAACAGGCCCACCCGGTAAGCCCACCGTGTGCATACCCGTTCGCACTGGTAACTGCCCCGTTAAGAATGCAGAGCGCCCGGCCGTACACGATGGCTGCGCATAATAATCTGTCAGTAGCATGCCCTTTTCAGCAATACTATCGATGTTTGGTGTTTCACTACTCATCACACCATTGTGATAAGCACTCAGGTTTGAGATCCCAATATCATCCGTGAAGATAACAAAAATATTCGGTTGCTCTTGTGCTGACCATGCCGATAGCGAAAAGCTACTCAACACACTCATCACAACAAGGTGGAAAATCCTTTTCATAGAATGTCCTTATACTGTTTCAGATTGCTCTTTATGAATCATTTTTAAACCAACTAAACCAAAGCCCAACTCCAATATTAGATAAACAAAAAGTAGCCAATGCGGCATGCCATCCACCACCAAACTGATGACTCGTCCGGCAGCTAAACCCAACATGAATACCACCAAACTATAGAGCGCTGGCAGTCGATACTTTTTGAACAGTGCGCCAAACACCCAAAACAACGCCAGAGCCAAATAAAGCCCCATCACTGCACGAAAGATATGAGTAACGTTGATGGGTGTGGCGTCGATACCAAATAGATAGTCAAGAGAGACTACGGGGGCATAACCATAAGACAGTGCAATAGGTGTTAAACCTAAAACTGCAACGAACAAGAAAATACTCTGTGGCTTCATACCCTAACTCTTTTAACTTGGCTCATTTCAAAAAACATAGTCTACAATCAGCAATATACAAGTTGCATATATGAAAATTGCCCCCCGGAAGGCACATTCATAAACTTGCTACTTCACACAAAAGATAAGGATATCGATATGGCTAAATGGCGTTACCTAATCGCATCAGTATTAATGGCTAGTTCAACCGTAAGTTCGCAAGAAGCAAGTACACCGATGGATACAAAAAAGTGGCAACATAGTTTCGAAATCTACGCGCTCGCACTCAATATTCGTGGAGACAGCACCATTGGTAATTTGTCAGCAGATGTTGATGTTGATCCTTCATTCATCATGGATCATCTTGATATGACCGCAATGGTGCGTTTAGAGGGTGACTATGACAATCAATGGGGCTATTACATTGACTACAGCTTCATGAAACTAAGCGGAAAAACAAACTCGGTATTGGATCCAACGCAGAGTTATTAAGAGGCAACCTTGATATCCGACAAGGTGTTTTAGATGTGAAGGGTTTTAAGCGCTACCAATACGATTTTGGCACGATTGATTATCTGTTTGGGCTTCGTTGGTGGGATAACGACATTGATACCAAGCTTTACGGTTCAGGTGGTAGGTTAAGTGTCGACCGATCACTTGATGAAGATTGGGTTGACTACCAAGTAGGTGTGAGATGGATAACGCAGATCAATAAGGATTGGAAGTTTCACGCAACCATTGATGCAGGGCTTGGTAGTGACACCAACTTTACCTCATCTCTGTTAACTGGCGTGCGATACAAGATAAACAGTTGGTCTGACTTAAATGTTGCCTACAAATCGACCTGGGTTGATTACGAAAACAAGGGGACCTTTGAATACGATACCGCATCGCAAGGGTTCCTGATTGGTTGGGCTGCTCATTTCTAGTCAAACAATAAGAGGTAAGCCTGATATCGTTAGGCTTACCTGACAATGTCAATCTTTCAAGAGTTAATGCCGGTTTTAACTAACGAACAAGCAAAACTACCCATCAACGACCTAGTTATTCACAGTGTTTGGAACTACGCACTCTTTCTTCATGATAGTTAAGCCGGCCTCGAGAGTTTCTGTCCAAGCTTGTTCGACGCTTTCATCGTAGTGAGGGTCATATTTTTTAACTGTATTGAGTAACGAATTGAACCACTCGTTGAGCTCAATCTCGGAAATATCCAGCCCTAGGTCTTTATGCCTTTTACCCAATTTCTTTACTGAGTTACGCACGCTTGGTAGACCAGCAGAGTTATAGATAAGAATGATCGAGGCTTTAAGCATCTTGGTTTGTTGCTCTAACCCTATATTTTCAAAACGTTCTGAAAACCTTGGGTTATGCTCGCAAAAATCCGCCAAAAACGTTTCGAGAAATTCTTGGTCAATCCGGCAGCGCTCAAAACTTTCATAAAACAGTTCGTTCGGTTTCATCTAGCCAGTCCTTTGCAAAATTTTGAGTTATCGGGAAGCTAACAAGTCCAGAGCCGCAACTTAGCCAACTCCGAACCATCAATATGATCTAAGTATACGCCACTGTGGCATAAAATGAACGATGGCATAACGTAAACTACGGCATAAAGTGCGTTGCACAAATCTTGTTTCCATCAGGATCTCGCAAATAAGCCATGTACAAGCGACGCTCGTCAGAACCTCTCGCTCCGGGGCCATTTTCAATGCTGGTACCGCCATTTTCGACGCCAACTCGATGCCACTCATCTACAACTTCAGGAGAAGACGCAAGAAAACCCACCGTCATACCGTTGCCGTGAGTCGCAGGCTGACCATCAATCGGCTTCGTTAAGCCCAACACACCCGTTTGGCTAACGTAAACACAGCGCCCTTTGGGATCAACAGAGCCTTCGCTATAACCAAGCACTTTCATGATTGGGTCATAAAAAGCCTTCGCGCGTTCAATATCATCGGTACCGAGAAAAACATGGCTGAACATAACTAACCTCTTCTTTTATTGAAAGAACCATCTAAACTAGACCTATAATTCGTGTTTGTCTAGGCACGCTATTCGGTCACAACTGTTGCTTAACCCATTGAGCAAACACCTGAAACTTAGTTCGCTGTTCCATGCCTTTCGGGAACTCAGTTAGTCTGTTCAACAATTCGTTGTGCGCCCTGCCCTTGGTCATGCAAGATATCATCAGGATTTAGCAAGTTGCACTTTTGCATACTCAAGCATCCGCAACCGATACAGCCGGTTAAGTTCTCTTGTAGCGATTTAATCTGCGCCATTTTACTGTCGAGTTGCCCCTGCCACTTCTTAGCAACGCGCTCCCAATCTCGCTTAGTCGCGGTATGGTTCATCGGCAGTGTCGATAATTCTTCGGTGATCTCTTCCAGCGTGAAGCCTATCGACTGCGCGACTTGGATCAACGCAATTCGTCTCAACATCGCCGACTGATAACGGCGCTGATTTCCGTTAGTACGAATCGAAGCAATCAACCCCTTGGTTTCGTAAAAACGTAACGCCGAAGGAGCCACGCCACTGCGCTCAGCCAACTGGCCTATGGTGAGGTATACGATGTTTCTCATTACGACACTATCCTTGAGATCATAAATATTTAAAGCTTACTTTAACTTTAGAGTAGCGACCTATTGTTACCTTAACCAATTAATGTCCTTAAACTTTGACAACGGGCGCAATGAAAAGCAATCGTGAACATGGCTGCTTTGTTTTATTGTGGTGTTCTCGCTCTCTAAATCTGACTCATGATCGATTTCAGGCTCTCGGCCATTTCGGCATTGATGATCTCACCCGTTTCTACATTAAAGTTGTCGTAGAAACTTGGCACCGACATAGACCCCTTCACATCTGCATCAAAGTAAGGTGCCGAATTTACCGTAGACGACAACACAGAGTTTGCGCCGCCTGGGCCTGGTGATGTGGAGAGCATCACAACAGGTTTGCCTTGGTACACTTTCATGTCGATTCGTGATGTCCAATCAAACACATTCTTAAAGGCTGCGGTGTATGAGCCGTTATACTCTGCAAAAGAGATGACCACTGCATCAGCTTCGCCAATCTTGCTGAAAAAGCGCTGCGCGTGTTGATGAACGCCGGACTCTTTTTCTCTGTCTTCACTATAAATAGGCATCTCGAAATCATTAAGATCGAGCACCTCTACTTGCGCGCCCTCAACTAAGCTTGCGGTGTACGCTGCCAATTGTTGGTTAATCGATGCTTTACTGTTGGTTGCGCCAATTGCTAATACTTTCATTGTTGATCCTTGTTCAGTTTTCTCACCTTTATGCACTCATGACTTCAATTACGGAGCTCAAAGTTCATAACTGAAGATTCGTAACGTCTGTTTGATAACATCAAAACCTGCACTAGGCGACAAGGTGATAGATTGTGTTTTTAGATTGGGGATGATGATAAAACCTCAAGTTAACTTAAGGTAAAGTGATATTTTAAAAAAATAGGAAATAATTTAAAAACACTTATAAAGCAGTTAATTACGAAGGATTAAACATCGATTGGCATTGCACAGGCAAAAATAAGCACACCCAAAATACATTGAGTGTGCTTTATCGAAGTATTATTTACTTAAAGTGATTTAATGGACAGACACCAGAGTAAGCGACACCGGATAGCTCGGCCATTTCGCGATTCCATGTTGCCAAATCATGAGGGTTAAATTGATTCAAATGATCATGCCCACATGCCCTCGCCATCACTTGCATTAATTCTGTCGAGGCTTCAAAGAAGTTCTTAAGCTGGTTCGATGCTTTCTCGACATTCAAACGCTGACGTAAATCGGCTTTTTGAGTTGCAATACCAGCAGGGCAATTATTGGTGTTACACATTCTCGCCGCCACACAACCTATCGACTGCATGGCACTGTTTGAGATAGCGACACCATCAGCACCAAGCGCCATCGCTTTTACGAAATCCATCGGCACGCGCAAGCCGCCCGTGATGATCAATGTGACTCTGTCACTGACCCCTTGTTTATCGAGATACGCTCTAGCGCGAGCGAGTGCTGGAATAGTGGGAACACTGATATGGTCACGGAACATTTCTGGCGCCGCCCCTGTACCGCCACCACGCCCATCTAAGATGATGTAATCGGCACTGGCATCAAGCGCGAACTGAATGTCTTCTTCGATGTGATTGGCACTTAACTTAAAGCCAATCGGGATACCGCCTGTCACCTCTCGAACACGGTCGGCGAACTTTTTAAAATCCTCGACCGTGTTAAGGTCGACAAAGGTGGGTGGAGAAATCGCTGCCGTGCCCGCTTCAATGCCACGCACCTCCGCGATCTTGCCTATGTTCTTCGCGCCCGGTAAGTGCCCGCCCGTTCCGGTTTTGGCACCCTGCCCGCCTTTAAAGTGGAAGGCTTGAACGTTTTTGAGCTTAGCTTCATCGTAACCAAACTGAGCACTGGCTAATTCATAAAAGTAGCGAGAGTTCGCCGCTTGCTCTTCGGGTAACATACCGCCCTCACCGGAGCAGATACCCGTCCCTGCGAGTTCGGCACCTTTCGCCAATGAGACTTTTGCTTCTTCAGATAGCGAGCCAAAACTCATATCAGACACAAACAAAGAGATGTCCAATTTGAGTGGCTTCTTCGCTTTGGGGCCAATAATCAGTTCAGTTCCAACGGGCACATTCTCCAGCAAAGGCTTGGTGGCCATTTGCGCGACCATCACTTGAATATCGTCCCAGTGAGGCAATAGATGTCTTGGAACGCCCATGGAGGTCATTGGCCCATGATGTCCAACCTTGGATAAACCATCACGCGCCAGTTGATGAATAAACTCGACGGTAGGTTCTTCTTTGGTTGCGCTCGCAGCTGGCGACAAATCTGGCGCAGCCGCTTGAATGTGAACCTCCGGGCCTTCTTGCCCAACTTGTTCCGCTGTGAACTGTTTATGAGTGCCATCGCAGAAAGGAAGGTTGTTGGAATACTTACAGCGACAAAGGTAGGCGTCTCCGCTCTCTTCGGCGACAAAGCTTTTCGGTTTGAACCCCGTACCAGCATGAGAACCGTCACAAAACGGTTGGTTTTTCGACTTCCCACAGGTACAGAAGTAATACTCCTCCCCTTCTGTTAGCTCGACCTTAACGGGTTTGTTATCCGCTATTACTGGATTCTTCATAGTTCGCTCACCTTTTCTTTCTTATGATTTGATGACTGAAGCGATGACTTGCTCACAAGAGTAAAGTAAAGGTGAGATACGCGGCTAATTCAATAAATGAGCCAGAGAAAACAAGCTGGATAGACAGCCTAAAAACAGAAATCTTGCTGATTCAACACAAACAAAAATGGCCACCAAATCGGCAGCCATTGTGTTTTAAATCTGAGTCTAAGCTAAACGTGAAAGGTTAATCGAATAACTCGATAACCAGCTTGTTGTCTTTAATCACTAGATTAGGTTCCGATGACTTGATCAATGACTCTTGAACCTTGTTGCTGTCCAGTTTGTAAACTGGCGACTGGGACAAAGCAAAGCCAATCATAGAAACGGCAGGCTTAAGTAGTTTGGCGACCTCAGGCGAAAGCTGTTTATCTTTTTCTTCAAAGCGCTCTAAACGCAGTGATTTCAAATAAATCTCGCCACTCTCTTTGTCATATTCAGGAATCGCACTGAACTCGATATCAAGATCCAACCTCATATTCGGCACGTTAAACACCTGAACTTGTGCATTGGTATTCGCCAGAACAGACACGCGCTCGGCATCAGCTCGGCCAATTTGCACCGCTAAGTCATCGACAGCGACTTGCGCATACATAACGTTTTGTACACCTACTTCTTGCTCTAACATCACCGAATCTTGAAGGTAGTTCGTCATTTCTTGCTCGGTCACGCTGTAGCTCACACAACCGCCTAGCATTAGGGCTATGAAGGCTAGAATGAAACGGCTCATTGATTTCGTTGTCATTGGGGATCGACTCTTAATATGTAATTGCATGGAACGGATTTTACCTCGAGATGGTACTGTAAAATAGTCGTCACAATTACAGTGTCGGATAACTGGGCAGAATGATCCACCTAAATGGTGATGTCGTATCAATGAGAATTGACGAAAATAGTAAGGAAAACAATGACTGCATTAACGATATTTTACGATGGAACCTGTCCACTTTGTGCAAAAGAGATGGCAGCACTGACTAAGTCTGATTCCAAAGATCAGATCCAGACCGTCGATATCTACAGTGAAGCGTTTTCAAACTACCCGCAAATAGATGCCGAGGCAGCCAATACAATCTTGCATGCACTGGACGAAAACGGAAAGCTGCTGCTCGGTTTAGACGTGACTTACCAAGCGTGGAAGCTAGTAGGAAAGGGTTGGCTGTATGCCCCGTTACGTTGGGCGATTTTTAAGCCAATGGCAGATTGGTGTTATCTACGGTTTGCCAAAAATCGATATAAGATTTCGTTTTGGCTAACCGGAAAATCACGTTGCAACGGTAACAGCTGCACAAAATAGTGTTGAGTTAAGACATGCCGCTGGCGACTTTGTAGTAAACGATGCCAAATAGGGCTGCGAACACCAATACCGTAACGGCCACTTTCAACAAAATAAATTTCATGCTTTGTCCTTTTAATTCTGTTTACTGTTTCGCGAGACAAGTTACCACAACAAAACATTCGGTTGGGTAATGATTTATAGAACTTTGTAGTCATACCAATCACAGTAAGTAAGTGGTCAAAAATAGCGTAGAAAAAAAGCTGGAGAACAAGGCGGCTCTTTTCGACAAGAAGTTTCGATAAGTAGTTATTCTACAATCAAAAAATCTAACGACTTTATCGAGATTTTTAACAAGCTAGGGTGAACAGTTATTTACTACGATTGGTATCAACCCTGATTCCCAGAGAGAACCTTTATGTCGGCAAAAGAGAGAAACCTTCCCACACATCGAATTTCTAGATTCAGTAAGTTCGCTTCGTTGGCGACAAGAGTCGCGGGTAACGTGCTAACGGAAGGCACCAAACAAATTGCACAAGGCAACAGGCCCAAAGCAAAAGACTTACTGTTAACGCCACAAAACATTGCTCGCCTGACCGATCAACTCGCACACCTGCGCGGTGCGGCTATGAAGTTAGGACAGATGCTATCAATGGATGCGGGTGATGTCTTAGAACCAGAGTTAGCCGACATTCTCTCTCGCCTGCGCTCCGATGCCGATCCACTGCCAACAAAACAGCTCAATCAAGTGTTAGAAAGCTCGCTCGGGAACCATTGGAAAACCGAATTCCTGTCCTTCAATTTTAAACCGATCGCCAGTGCATCTATCGGACAAGTTCACCAAGCCTATAGTGATGCTGGGGACAAACTCGCAGTCAAAGTCCAATACCCCGGCATTAGAAAAAGTATCGACAGTGATGTAGATAACGTGGGCACGCTGCTCAATATTGTTGGCTTGATACCAAAGTCGGTCGACTACAAAGGCTTGTTAGAAGAGGCAAAGAAACAGCTCCACGATGAAGCAGACTATGCTCGCGAAGCTGATTACGCAACTCGTTACCATGATGCATTGAAAGAATACTCTCACTTCGTCGTACCTAAGATTCATCCGCAAGTCTCTTCAGAATCGGTGCTCGCCATGGACTTCATCGAAGGCGTCTCGATAGAGCAAATCGAAAGTTACGACCAAAGCACACGTGACTTTGTAATGCACAGCTTACTGGAGCTTCTGTTCAGAGAGTTGTTCGATTTTAAGATGGTGCAAACCGATCCCAATTTCGCCAACTACCTTTATGTTGAAAACACCCGACAAATTGGCTTATTAGATTTCGGAGCAACCCGTGAGTACAGTGACCGCTTCAGCGAGGGTTATCGCTTGGCCTTTTCCTCTGTCATTAACAACGATGAGCAAGTGCTCAACCGAGCTTTAGAGCAAATAGGATTCTTTAGCGAGACAATTCTTCCCGAACAACGCCAAGCGATTCTAAATCTAGTGAAGATGGCCTGTGAGCCGATGTTAGTTGACGAAGAGTACGACTTCAAAGCCAGTGGATTGGCACAAAGGCTTCGTGAAGCAGGCACCATTTTGAGCATGGAACAAGAGTATTGGCATACGCCGCCCGCCGATGCGCTGTTCCTGCACCGAAAAATTGGTGGCATGTATCTATTAGCGGCTCGCCTTGGTGCAAAAGTGAATATCAGTCGCTTGGTCGCTCCATATCTTATCTCAGAGAGCAAAAGCACAACTAAAAGCGCGAGTTAATGAGACAGTAAATAATACGCAAAGTGATCATTTCATCGTGCACAAGAGTAATAACCATTACGCCAACTAAAATGAGCCAACCCTATGAAATGTTCACTACTTTGCTCAACCGCACTGATTACAAGCCTCACGAGTTCCATCGCCTTTGCAGCGAGCTGTCCCGAAATACTTAATGGCAAACAGCGCTTGTTAAACTCAACCGAAGAAATCGCCTTGTGCGATGAGTTTCAAGGCAAAACTCTATTGGTGGTAAATACAGCGAGCCAATGTGGCTTCACTCCGCAGTTTGAGCAACTCGAGCAACTTCATCAAACCTACAAAAACCAAGGCTTCACGGTTATCGGTTTCCCAAGTAATGATTTTCGCCAAGACAAGGGAAGCGAAGAGAAGACGGCAAAGGTTTGTTACCTAGACTATGGCGTGACCTTCCCAATGATGGCGCGAGCTTCACTGTCTGGTAGCAACGCCAACCCCGTGTTTACAGAGATACAACAGCAAGCGGGCGTAACGCCTAAATGGAACTTTTACAAATTCTTGATCAGTAAAGAAGGTAAAGTCGTCGCCACCTTCCCTAGCTCCACATCTCCAGTGAGTGCCACGCTCAAAAACGCGATTGAGCAGCAGTTATGAAGGCGGATTACATGGCAACAACTCAAACCCGTAACACCATGGCCAAACTGGGGTACATGGGGTTAATTCCGTTTTTATTCGGTCTTCTCCTTTCGCTCACCGACAGCCAATTTATGGGGATAAGCGGTGAAACGCTGTTCATCACCTACAGCGTGGCAATTTTGAGTTTTCTTTCAGGGATCTTGTGGGCAAATGGCATCGAAAACTTTGAAAGCCAATCAAGTAACAAAGCACTGCTAATAAGCAACGCGATTATGCTCATCGCTTGGCTGGCAGTATTGCTTGGCGAACAAAAAGAGCTAGTGACAACTCTGATTCTCATCTTTGGTTATATTGCGGTTTGGCGAGCTGAAAGGACGATGAGAGAAGAGAACCAGAGCCAAGGTCCTGATGGCTACTTTGATATGAGGACTCGGCTGACCTCTAGTGTCGTGTTAATGCACGGTATCGTGATGCTAACCTAGAGCTACGAGATTGTCTTTGAAGTGTGAGCCTTTGATTTAGTTAAGCGCCTTTGTTAAAAACCGTTAGCAACAATCTAGATGATGAGCTTCATCACTAACCTCGGCTCATCATCACCAAAGTAGTTGTCTTCTTGCTTGATGGTAACGAACCCCATCGATGCATAAAGCGCACGAGCCGATGTGTTATTTGGGTCTACAGTGAGCAAAAGCCTAGCATCTCGAGGCAACTGATCAACCGCCTGTTGCATCAGTTTCCGGCCAACTCCCATGCCACGATAATTCTGGTCTACAGCCAATGATAGGACCCAAAACTCATTCTGCTTGTCTGTGGTTGTCGTTAAGGCATAGCCAGCAATCTTTGAGTCTTGCTTAGCAACCAATAAACCTTTTCCCCAGCAATCAAAGGCCTGACGAAAGAAAAACAGCGGATAGGCGTGAGCGCCAAACAAAGCATGTTCAAGCTGGTAGATATCAGCCAGTTCTTGTTTTTCCGCACAAACAACATTCATAGATAGACCTCATTTAAACCGAACCTCAAGTTTAAGCATGCAAACTCAAAGGTGCTATTAATAATATATCAACAGCCTAAAGGCTTACGAACTACCTTAACGAAGATGCCACTTAACTAACGCCTGAGGAGTAGATTAGGTTACTTATGTTTTACTGTCGAATAACCAACAAATTTGCGCCAGATAACGCAAGAAAAACCGAGCACTCTTTGTTGAAACGTTTTGCCATTTGTGGCTTAGAGAACCAGTTTCTGAGGTATAAGCCAAATGCCGCGTAGATCGATATCGCGAGCATTTCTAACACTAGAAAGGTGCTACCTAAAACAAAGAATTGAGTATTTACGTTCGCTGAAACATCGACAAATTGAGGAAGGAATGCAGTGAAAATGAGTATCGCTTTTGGATTGCCAGCAGCGAGTGCAAATAGTTTGATCAGGAAAAACAGCGTTTCAGAAGTATAAAGCACAACCGCTAAGCCAGATGCAGCCAAAGCAATCATGCCAGAAAAAGCGAGGATTCTTCCTAGGCCTGCGACAAAGGCGGCCTGAAATCCGTAACAACGGGCGTTGTTCATTGATAACAAATTGTTTGGGCCCGGAGTCATGTTGAGCGCAAAACAAGCGGGGATAAACAGCAGTAACTTCCAGATTTCCATTGGTGCTTCCTAATTGCCAAATGCCGTGATTATAAAATCCTTAAACAAGGTCTTATCGTTTATAACAGCATTTCATATCTTTTGTAACTGCATAAAAAATAAGCACCAAATCTATACAGTAAATTTTCAATCAGTTCTCAAAAAACTGTTCGTACTCGGGTGTCGCTAGATTTTCGGCGACACCAATCTCACCGGCGAAATAGATAGCGCTCGCAATTGTATCTATCGTTAGGTTTGATTCTCGCTCTGGGAAGTCGCCAACAGCAGGAACAGATTTTGGCGCAGACACCGAACTACAAACAAGGCTATTACATACCCTGTTTTGATTTTCTAAGGAGATAGCTTCAGGAACGTCAAAGTGCTGAGTGAGTACGTCGTGGTTAGACAATTCAGACGAAGCGTACGATAAGGTTGAGAATAGAGCTGAGAGCACAATCCACTTGTTCATGTATCTTTCCATTGATGGCATTCATTGAATTTATAAATACTATCGAATCTCACACATTATGAACAGTGTTTTATTTTAATTTGCGTGAGACTGCTTACCCAGCATCAACTTGTCGAGCAGAGCTTGCGGGACATCGATCACTGAGTATTTAACAAAGGCCACCAGCGCGATTACACCAACAGCCGATCCAAGAATAAAGTCATGGACATCAACCAACACCAATCCCAGAAGTTGATCACTCGCTATCGCTACTAATGCGATGCTAACTGCGGTTACCCACTTGCTGTGTTCATAAGGTAATTGTTCCATCGCTTGGCTTACAACATACAGAAGCATGAGCCGCACAACATAAGTTGCACAAAGAACCGCGACAACACCCCACACGCCATAAATAGGCGTCACTGTGAAATAACCAATGGCCGCCAAGACCGCACATCCACCTTGAATCCACATTTGAGATTGACTCGAATCGCCACTGAAACAACCAAGGTTAAGATAATCACCTGCATTTTTGATAACGCTAATCGCAAGCAGCGCAACAACAATGGCCCCCGCGTAATGATAACTGCTCGGTAAAATGAGAGAAATAAATCCGGGTACCGTTAGAATCATCAACGAACCTAAAACAATGGCGAGGTTCACTCCGACTAACGCCCTATCGGCACACATCTTACTGCCACCCGGCTGTTGAAGCATCGCCACACGGTTTGGAAACCACCAAAGCGCGTAAGGCTGCAACAACAGACCAAGAATCAACGCGAACTTTCCGCTAACCGCATAAATCGCGAGTTCTTCGACACCGACGAAGCTTGCCATTACCCAGCGGTCGAGCCCCATGATCATATACATTGATGCACCGCCAACCAGAACGGGCAGTCCGAATTTTAAGATCTTCGCCGAGTATTTGAAGCAACCAAAAGATCCCATCTCTTGCCATTGATAACGCACTAAACAAACCATTAGCAACACACTGGATACCGCAGCTGAAATCAACACGCCATCTATACCGTATCCAGCCTCAAGCAAAACAAAAGTCATGATGGCTTGAACACCGGCTTTCAACACATTGAGCATGCAAAAACGTTTCGCCATCGCGTTCATACGCATCAGCGTTAGCGGGATAGAAATCGCCCCATCGAGCATGGTAGGAATAAGCAGAAGCAGTATCTGGTAAGGCTGAAATTCAACTGGCAACATTAAGATTAACAACGGCATACTGAGGGCAATCAAGGCGCCCCCAAGCACGCACACCAGCACGCTCAATGTGAAGCAGTTCGAGACGAGCTTTTGCTTTTCATCACCTTCGGCGACACCCACATAACGATACATGGCATCGACAATACCGAAGCTGAACAATATCGTCCCAATGTCTGCCAGCAAGACAATGGCTTCTAAGGAACCATACTCTGCCAACGTCATATTGTGCGTAATGTACGGGATCATCACCAATGAAATCCCTTTCATCATTAATATACCGATGGCGTAGTAAGCCGACTGCTTTAAAGAACCCATAGTCGTCACCTTTTCCTTACCAAGCTGGCTTTAGGAAACTTTTACAGTCTCCAATTAGGTGTCGCAATGTGCGTTTTTGAGGTGACATGACCAAAGAACGGAAACTGTAGGCAATAGCCTGTCTATTCTGTTGTAAACCTCGATAATAGTCAGCATAACCTTCCAGTATTCTCGCCTTTGCGATTTTGAAGCTAGAAGTGGGTAGATTCCATCGTTGACTGTCATTTTGGTAATGTTGAAGAATAGTCTCTATAGACTGCAAATTTCTCAATTTAAGACTTTCAGTTTGGGTAACAGAGCTCGCTCTCATCAAGTAGCCAACCTGCACCGAGTTCAACACACCGATCTGATGGTTTTCACTCATTCGAAGCCACAGTTCCCAATCTTCCCCATACTTGATGTCAGCATTGAAACTGTCTGTTTGAGAAAACACATCCGCTTTCACCATGACCGTTGATGTTCCAATCACGTTATTTTCTATGATGAACTCCAACGGGTTCTCGATATTGATGAACAGCTCATCTTGATCTTGAAACTGCGACCAGTAACTAAAGCAGTCGACTATTACTTGGTAATCTTCAGTAAGATGCTCGTAGTTAGTAAAGCTCATCGCGAGATCAGGGTAACGTTGATGAAATTCGAGTTGGCGCTCAATTTTTTCAGGAAACCAGAAATCGTCTGCGTCTAAAAAAGCGATGTATTCACCGGTCGCCTTTTCAATCCCTAGGTTTCTCGCTTGAGGCGCACCAACACCCAATGTGGACAACGTAATAATGCGTTCATCGTCTATAGAAGCAAGATACGTCGACGTTCCATCGTTACTGTTATCGTCAATGACAATCAGCTCAACATCTTGATGAGTCTGCTTTAGTACACTACCAATCGCTTTCGGCAGGTAATCCAAACAATTGTAGGTAGGAATAACAACACTTACTTTAGCCATAATGACGCCCTCAGATTTATACGTTATATGGCTAACGTTGCACGTTCTATGCCGAGAGTGTCTTGCTACGAAATCAGCTCTATATCAGTCACCTACACGCCTATTCTCAAAATGACGACCAAACACAGATGTTCAAAAAACCTACAACTCCAATTTGATTATCAATTTGAGAAAACGAGCGACTTCTTTAGGGATAACCTTCAGAAAGCTATCTAAAGCTAAGATTCGATCTTGGTTCGTATCTTGCTTTATTGGTTATTAACTTGGCTTGATAGCTTTAGTCATATGGATTAGAGGAGTAAGGAATGAAGAAAGTAGCATTTGTGGCACCAACCTACCCTGTACTCAGTGAGACCTTCATTCAAACAGAAGTCGACTCCGTGAAAGCGTGTGGGCACGATGTGTGTGTAATGACGTTCAAAATTGAAAACAGTGAAAAACAGTTCGACTACGACATTGTCGAAATAGGTAAAAATGTTCGGAAGGGTAAAGTCGCCAGCATTAACTGGATAGGTTTCATCAAGGCTGTCTCATTTATTTCTAAGCAAACCAGCATGCCCAAAAAGTCACTGTTCGCTTATGGGTTTAAATTAGCGCTGCAACTCGCGGAAAACGACGTCGAACACGTTCACGCGCATTTCTGTCAGCACACCACTGCTCACGCCATCGTCGCGGCAAAGCTGCTGAATATCACCTGTTCGTTCGTTGCTCATGGTCATGATGTTTACGAGTTCGCTTATGACATTGAACATAAAATCTCATCGAGTGATTTTGTGGTTGCAGTGTGTAAAGACATGCTTGCTGACTTCAATACCATGGCGAAAGGAAACATTAAGCTCCTGCATTGCGGAGTTAATACCAAACAGTTCCAACTCAACCCAAAAACCGAAACGAAGCAACTTCGCTTTATTTTCCTTGGCCGATTAGTGGAGCAAAAAGGTATCCACCATCTTATTGATGCATTGGCGCCGATTGCCGAACCTCTCGACATTCATCTCGATATCATCGGTACTGGCGATTTAGAGCAACAATTAAAGTTACAGGTCAAAGAGCAAGGGCTCACTCGAAACGTGACCTTTCTTGGCGCTAAGCCTCATGAATGGGTGAAAGAGAAACTATCGAATTATGACAGCCTAATCGCGCCCTTCTGTTTTTCCGAAACCGGATGTGTGGATACAGGGCCTCTGGTTTTAAAAGAAGCGATGGCTGTGGGAACGCCAGTCATTACCACCAACATCATGGGATGCAAAGAGATCGTCTCACCAGAGACAGGTTTTGTGGTTAGCGAAAAAAACGTGGAAGAATTAAGAGAAGCGATTGAGCGTTTCGCGCAGCTGAGCAGTAACGATAAAACATCGATGAGTTTAAAGGCACGTGAGAGAGTGAAAGACAGTTTTAATTCGATCAAACAAGCTCAGCAATTATCTCGTTGGATAGAGAACCCTGCTCAATAAGGATGAACTCAGGCAGTAAGCATCGCAAGGGCTGCTGCGTCTCACAAGAACGACTATGCACCATAAGAAAACGGAGCACCACAAAAACAAAAGAGCGCTACATCAATTTGAAATGTAACGCTCAACTTAGCACTGCCCAATGATCGCGACTTATGCTTTCAGTAGCTTTTCATTAAGAAGCCTAACTAGCCTGCTCGCAGTGCCAAAATAGACTCAATATCGTCGATGTCACGATATTGAGCGAGTTGTTGCTCTTTCGATGAAATAGCCACAATCGACATTCTATCGGCCAATTCGTTACCTTCAATACCAACGTGTCCGTTCACATGGTAGATGGTAATTTTTGAAGCCAGCTCTTGGTAGAGCGCATACGCCGGCTTAATAATATCGAGGTTTTTGATCTCGCCGCCCGACTTAGTCCAGCCCTTTTTCTCCCAACCCGTTGCCCACTTAGTAATACAATCTATCGAGTACTTAGAGTCACAATAGATCGCTACAGACAGACCCGCGTTTAACTTCTCTTTTGCGAGAATAAACGCTTGCTTAAGCCCATGTAGCTCAGCGGTATTATTGGTACCAACAGGTTGATACAAGCCATACCACAATTCGGTTAATTGGTTGTTTTGGTATACCGCTAAACCCGTCCCCGCTTCACCAGGGTTTGGTTCACACGCACCATCGGTAAAGATCTTGATATCAAAAGGCATATCAGTGATTTGCTGCTCCGAAAGAGGCGGCACCTTAGCTTTCGTCGCCTTACCCGCAGAGCTTGGCTTTGTCGCTGTAGAACCTGACGCAGACGACGTTTTACCACCAAAAGCAGACTCAGCCTCGCCTAGTGTTGGAAACGATTTATATCTCGCACCAGCAAAGCCATCGACTTGGGATTTACACTCATTCCACGTGGTAAAAATACCCGGTGTACGACCTTTCCAAACCACATAATATTTCTTAGCCAAACTAACTCCTTACCAGAACCTAAATACACAAACAGTGAATCAGTACATTAGATGCCACCACGCTATACGTTGCAAGGTCTATCAGTTAAAAAGGTAATCAACCGCGACAAGGTTATAGAACAAAAACACCGCCATGCTAACGCCGATCGTTAGTAGCACATTGCCTGTTTTCCAAATCAATAAGCCAGTCACCACCGCGCCTATCAAGTATGGGTTTTCAAGGCTTGGCCAAAATGTTTGTTCAGGAGCAAATACAATTGGCCCCCAAATCGCAGTCAGCACCGCTGGGCTTGAATAGCGCAATAGGCGCCTTGCGGTTTGATTGAGTCGAAGCGGGATTGCAGGCTCAAGAAACAGATACCGACTAAAGAAAACAATCGCAGTCATGAGGAATATCGTTAACCAAATCATCTCTATTTCCCCTCCACGATTGTCTTGTTACCGTTGTTTCGCTCTTGGAACGATTCACTCAAAAAGCCCGCTAACATACCTGCAATCGCTGCAATCATTAGCCCGCCCTCAATATTGTTAACCGACATGGCAACCGAAGTGACCAATGAAACCACAACACACACCACGACGGGTAGAGTTCGGATTAATGGGAACACCAAAGCGATAAAGGTTGCTGCGACCGCGAAGTCGAGCCCAATCTCATTAAGCGAAGGAATTTGGCTTCCCGCGACAATGCCGACAAAGCTCGCAATATTCCAAACGAGATAAAAACCGCCGCCTACACCCGCAGCATACCAGCGATTAAATTCTTTCTGAGACTGCCCACTACAAATCGCGAACAGCTCATCGGTGAGCCAAAATCCGAGTAATAGACGCCAACGCGCAGGAAGATGGCTGATTTTGTCACGCATCGATACGCTATACAGAAAGTGTCTAGACGTGATGAATAAGGTAGTCAACAACATGGTGCCTAAACCAATACCCGCTTTAAACATACCTGCAGCGACAAGTTGTGCAGAGCCAGCAAATAGAATAGCCGACATCGCTTGCGCTTGAAGCTGATTCAATCCAGCATCTATCGCATATGAGCCAGCTAGAATTCCCCAAGGGATTACCGCAATGCTCAAGGGCATTCCCGCTAAAACGCCCTTCCATAACTGTGTTCGTCTATCCATTGTTTCACTATCCATATAGTTCTTTTCTCTCTTCACATTGGCTATTCAATGTAAGAGGAGTTGAGTCGGTTCGATTGTACAAACTTGCTCGATTTCATGCCCCTCTGTTTGCCACACTTAACCGCACTTAACACAAGTTAGCCATGCCTTAGCCACGCAAGTTTAGAGCATTTTGATGTATTGCCCCGGCGTGTATCCATTGGCCTTTTTGAAGTGTCGATGAAAATGGCTTTGATCATGAAAACCACACTCTTGCGCGGTATCAGAAATGGTATGTCCCTGTTTCAATAACTTACGCGAAAGCCTTAACCGAGATTGGATTTGATACGCATGTGGCGGAAGACCAAACTCTTTTTGAAAAGAACGCACTAAGTGAAACGGGCTCAATGCCGCTAATTTAGATAGTTCGTCCAGGGAAACATCGGCTTGTGGAAAATCATCTAAGAACTCTTTAACCAGAACGAGCTGACGCTGAGTTTTCCCATCGAGTTGAGGGTTAAGCGGCGATTTTCCGTGTCGGCTAATCAGTTTAACCAACATCCCGTACATCAAGGTTTCTCTTAACAAGCGATTGTCAGATTCATCAATCGTGTTAAAGACTAATCTCAATTGATTGGCGAGTTCAGGGTCTTCAACAACCGCTCTTGGGAAGTAAGGCGCGCCGTAGTTCGGTAGGTTAAGCTCTTGAGTGATCTTGGCAAGTTGCTCTGGGAGAGGATACATAGCTCGATATGCCCAACCACCTTCAGTGGCAGAGTGACCGCTATGAACTTCGTCGGCATTGACCAGAATGATCGCATCTTGTGGTGCTATATGATGCCCGCCCGTTCGATAGAAACGCTGAGCGCCCTGCTCGATGACTCCCAGCGTGTAACCTTCGTGGCTGTGGCGCGAGAAGTTCTGCTTTTCGTATTCAGCATTAAGAATTTCAAGGCCGCCGAGCTCTTCGGTTATCTTATATTCGGCCTTCTCTTTAGAGTGTTTCTTGTTCTCCATAACAATTCCCAAGCCTGTTGATTATCGAGCGACTTATCAGTCTACTCTATAGTCTCTTTCAGCTTTTGTACAAAATTGCGCATTTGGCGGTTAATACATTTTTTGATCTAGGAATTAAACGGCTCAATAACGTGCTCTAATTGCGAGCAAGATCGTGGTCTTTAAGCAGTTAGCGAAGAATTGACAAATCAACGACTTAATCATGCTCATAATCCCCGCCAATTATTAGTAACTGTTCAGAGATATGATGAAGAAAGCCTTAGCATTGATCTTTTTCTTGAGCCTTACAGGTTGCACGCATAATCAGTCCAAAGCACTAAGCATGAACTCATCGTCGGTTAATACATACCCACAATCGATGTCGAACCTTCAACTGTGCGACACCTTGTATTACGGGCGCTCAAGCAACCAGACACTCGCAGCAATTGGCAGTGAATTCAATCGAAGAGGGTTATCAAAAAGTTGGTGCGATACCGAAACCAACAAGCTTTATCTAACAAAGACAATTGATTGGGTAACTGACCAAGTAGAAGACAAAGAAGATTCAGACGAAGAAGCGTCTGCGGTTGTGTTGCCAGCGAATTGAGAAAGATGAAACGTTTTTGAACAAGAAAAAGGCAAACTGCAGATAGCAAAAAGCCGCTCATAAAGAGCGGCTTTTTTAAGGTGATGCTTGCAACATAAGTC
>NZ_JBFRMS010000097.1:0-15568 GCF_041470505.1 Vibrio sp. 10N.261.55.C5 | reverse complement strand
AAAGTGTGCTCGCGCCCTGACACAGGAACAATGATCAGCCCTCCGCCAATACCTAACAAACCGGCTAGAAACCCAACACCACTGCCCAGTAACGCACAGTAGAAAATCAACAACAGCAATTCACTCATTTCATCCATCTCTTAATTAAATTAATCGTCTTAAATAACACACTATTAATGCGGTTATATTTCCATCAAGCTAATTAATATAACTGACACCGACTAAAATATTCAAACAGAATAGATCATGAATATTCCTCATATTGAATGTGAAGTAATACCATTGTTAATGGTCAACCTATCAACGTATAAAAACCTTAAGCGATTAACTTTATACGACATTAATTCTACTAAGCATTAATTTCAGACAGCATAGCCTTCGATTCTTAATCCGGTCACAAGCAAAAAATAAAAGCCGTTTTAATACTAAAGACCGAGAGAATCAGAAAAAAATTGGGATACCAAATCAGCATGAATAAAGAATTTAATTTTACGATTAAGAGCATTAGCCTCGACGAAAACTACCAGCCTGCAGACAGCACGCGTATCACTACCAACTTTGCTAACCTGGCTCGCGGTGACAGCCGTCAAGCGAACTTACGCAATGCACTACAAATGATCGATAACAGTTTCAACGCGTTAGCGCACTGGGATAACCCTAAGGGCGACCGCTACTCTGTTGAGCTTGAAATCATTTCTGTTGATATGGATATTGAAAGCAACGGCGAAGCATTCCCTTCAATTGAAGTGCTGAAAACCAATATTGTAGACCGTAAAACTAACGAGCGTATTGAAGGCATTATCGGAAATAACTTCTCTTCTTATGTTCGAGATTATGACTTTAGCGTACGTCTATTGGATCATAATAAAGGCCAAGATAAATTCAGCATTCCAGAAGATTTTGGTGACTTACACGGTAAGCTTTTTAAATATTTCGTTAACTCTGACGCTTACAAAAAGAACTTTAATAAACGACCTGTTATTTGCTTAAGCGTGTCAGATAATAAAACCTATTACCGCACTGAAAACCAACACCCAGTATTAGGTTTTGAATACCAACCAAATGAGTCTTCTTTAACTGAACAATATTTCAAAAAGATGGGCTTACAGGTTCGTTATTTCATGCCGCCTAACAGTGTTGCACCTTTGGCCTTCTATTTCTTTGGTGATCTGCTGAACGATTACTCTAACCTAGAGCTTATCAGCACCATCAGTACCATGGGTACGTTCCAGAAAATCTACCGACCTGAGATTTACAACGCGAACGCGGTTGCGGGTAACTGTTACCAACCAAACTTGAAAAACTTGGATCACTCGCTGACTCAAATCGTGTACGACCGTGAAGAACGAAGCCAGCTAGCTGTTGAACAAGGTAAATTCGCAGAAGAGAAGTTCATTAAGCCATACCAATCAGTTCTAGAGAACTGGTCGGCAAATTACGCACTTTAATCGTCTATTGCGCTCTCAAACCACCCAAGGATAGGCAATATTATTATGAAAACACTATTACCGACTTCAACAGCGGGCAGCTTGCCGAAACCGTCTTGGCTTGCACAACCAGAGACGCTTTGGTCGCCATGGAAACTTCAAGGCGATGAACTCACAGACGGCAAACAAGATGCGCTGCGTGTCTCTCTGCACGAGCAACAGCAAGCAGGCATTGATATTGTGAGTGACGGCGAACAAACACGTCAACACTTTGTAACGACCTTCATTGAACACCTGAATGGCGTTGATTTTGAAAAGCGTGA
This sequence comes from Vibrio sp. 10N.261.55.C5, assembly GCF_041470505.1. Lineage (NCBI taxonomy): Bacteria > Pseudomonadati > Pseudomonadota > Gammaproteobacteria > Vibrionales > Vibrionaceae > Vibrio > Vibrio sp. 10N.261.55.C5. Next base: position 13,818 of record NZ_JBFRMS010000097.1, on the reverse strand, counting down.
AACCGTTAAAATCCGCGACCGTTACGATGCGAGTGTACCGACGGTTGTAGGCCCAGTTTCTCGTCAGAAATCTGTGTTTGTTGAAGATGCGAAGTTCTTACGTCAGCAAACCGACCAACCGATCAAATGGGCTCTGCCGGGGCCTATGACCATGATTGATACACTTTACGATGCGCATTACCAAAGCCGTGAAAAACTGGCGTGGGAATTTGCAAAGATCCTCAACGAAGAAGCCAAAGAACTTGAAGCGGCAGGCGTGGATATTATTCAGTTCGATGAACCTGCGTTTAACGTGTTTTTTGATGAAGTGAACAATTGGGGCATCGCTTGTTTGGAAAGAGCCATTGAAGGGCTTAAGTGCGAAACAGCAGTCCATATTTGTTATGGCTACGGCATTAAAGCGAATACGGATTGGAAAAAGACATTAGGCACCGAGTGGCGCCAATACGAAGAAGTCTTCCCTAAGCTGCAGCAATCGAATATCGACATTATCTCTTTAGAGTGTCACAACTCTCATGTACCTCTTGAGCTGCTTGAGCTCGTACGAGGCAAGAAAGTAATGGTCGGTGCGATTGATGTTGCAACCGATTCGATTGAAACACCGGAAGAAGTGGCTAGCACTCTACGTGAAACACTTAAGTACGTTGATGCCGACAAGCTCTACCCTTGCACCAACTGCGGCATGGCTCCCCTACCTCGCGAGATAGCCTCAGCGAAGCTTAATGCGCTAAGTGCTGGCGCAGAGATCGTTCGTAAAGAGCTTTCAGCGTAACGCTTTCCTAAAGAACAAAAACTATGCCTTTAAGCCTAAGTATCATATTGATGCTTAGGCTTTTTGTTATGTGAGTTAATGAGCTTTACGCGCTGCTTACCAGGTTTTATCTAGGTCTTGAGCATATAAAGAGATCGCTCGTTGGTACTCTTTAATCGCATCGCTATTCGTCGTGGAAACTAAAAGCTCAAGTAACAGCGATGTCGCTTCTTTATGGCGACCTAGTTCGACACGCTAACATACGGCTCCATTCTTCTTTGCTCATTGCGCCTTTAGAAAGGTAAATATTGTGTTTCTGCATTGCACCTTTCGTGTATGAAAGCTTGATGAATGAGCCAATTTCAAACGGAAGAAAGCTACGCTGTAAAGTCACATCACAAGCAACGCCATTTAAACGTACATGACCGTTCGTGATTTCAAACGAGCTATCGCGAAGCTTCCACCACAACATTAGAATTTTTATTAATGGAGGAACACAAATTATCAGCCCTATGGTTAGCAGCGATGAACGATCACCGTCTGATATCCAATAGACAAGACCTAGTGCAATAACAATAAACAGCAACTCTGAAAATAAGTATTTAACAAAATTTAGTTGGATACGGTTATCCATGACACTCTCTCAATGATGACCCTAAAGGCAGCTCCATTTCAACGAGCCCTTTCACTTCAGACAACTGAGTAAAACCTTTTGATTGATAAAGCTTAATGGCGGGGTTCTCACTGAACACGCGCAACACTAACTGAGCCGATGCTTGATTGTTCGCATGTTCAATAGCCAAATCGAGACACTTAGAGCCAAAACCTTGACCTTGACAGTCAGCTAATATCTGCAAGCCCCTAAGAAACGTTGTACCACTAGCGTAACTGAAGCGAACAACACCAATACGGCGATCCCCCACATAAATTTCATAGTTATCCAGCTCATCCCAGCTGCGTAAAAACTGGCTATGACCCCAAGCGATTCCACGAGCTTGATAGTAACTCGCCATATTCGTTTTGGTGATCGATTCAGCGAACTTAGGCTCTGAACCTTTGACCAACCTTACTTCCATATTGTGTCCTTTGTTTTCAAATCACATCTGAATACGGCATAGCAAAATGCCGTATATGTTGAATCATTTTTAGGTACATACTGGTTTCACTTCCTTCCATTGTGTATCCCATTCTTCGCCTAACAAATTAGAAAGTTTTTCACAGTCGTATAGATAGCGAAGACTATCTTTACAGTACGCAGTAAGTATTTCAGTTAACTGACCAGACGCTTTTTCGTTGTCTTTGAGTTTTCCGTACATCATCAAACCAGTCCTAAAGGTGTCTTGATCGAGGTCAGACGCTTGCTTCGATAACATCCCAAAGGAAATAGCGTTAATAGACAGGGCTAATGCAATCGCATCGCCTTCATCTCCCTCTAATTCACAAGCACTATAACGAGCTAACAAGTTCGATGTTTTAATTAATGGGGCAAGGTCTTTTGTATTTGCATATTTATAGGTTTCAAAACCTTGCCGCACCGCAGCTTTATGACTGTCTTCAATGCTCACAACATAGTCTGTCAAAACATGTAAGCTCGCATATGCACCTAGCCCGAAAGCCACAATGAACACGGCGATTAATCTGATCACTTATCTCTCCTAAAAGAACCTTGTGCTGGTTAATTTTAAACGGCGTCTTGTAGTAACAACCCTACTTGCCATCGACCTTTTCTAGAAACCAACTTCCTTGGCACGGCCCATTGGTTAAGTGCCATCGGCCGTCAAATCTACTGCCACTGCCACGTGCGGAAAAACGATAATCCCATTGGCGATGTTTAGCATATAAACGTAAGTCGCCGTTTTCCGTCACCCAACCCTCTAACGGTGTTCCATTGTAGGTAAGCCTTAGAGTAGCCTTACCCTCACGAATAGTTCCGGTGATGGTTGTGCGTTCACACATATTATTGCCAGTGGTGTTAATACGGCGGCCTAGCCACTCACCGTCGAAATCGATAGAAGGAACAAATTGGGGACTATCCGGAAGTTTAGGAAACGACTCGGAATTACTGGACCCGAACCACTGAAGCTCACGACCAACAAGGAAGAAGACAACAAAGCCGATTGATATCGCTATCACAAATCCCTTTTTCATTAGCCTCTTCCTAATCCGCTGACCTTAAGAAAAGAACCCTAACATAATGAAAAGTAATAACTTACCATCAGTTTAATTAACTTTGATATATTCCACAAATTGCATTCAAATGTTGAATATAGAGAAAGCGGCATCGTACAAAATACCGCGCATTGAGAATCAATTATGAGCAGTGCCGGAAGCTCTGCACAGAAAAACCCTAACCTTCCAAGGCATTGCGCCAATACTGAACGGTTTTATCCGACACCAACCCTGTCTCGGTCGCCGCTGATACTAAAAAGTCACATAACCGAGCCGCAACCTCTTCATTACCCAACAAGTACAAACTGCGAATGGCTCGCGTTAACCTTAGCTGGTTATGGTCATGATTCTTTAACCATACGTGATTAGCCGGGCTAAGTGGTAACGATGAAGATATTTCACTCCCGTTTCGCTGCATACCCCAAAACTCAAGCATCAGGTCAAGCACTTGTAGATGAGCTGTGCGGAGCGCTTCTGAATTAGCAAAAAGCACCTTATCTTCTTGAGTAACCAACGGGGCATGTTGATTAAACTTAGTCCCCTCATCTATTGGGAAGAACACTTGAATGTACTTATGGTCATGCTCCAACCAAAAATGATTGTAAGCCAATAACTGTTCTATATTTCGACCAAATTTATCCGGCGCTTCACCAGATATAAAGCGAGCAATCTCACTCATTTTAAAATCCTACTGACTATAAACCCCCACTTGTGGGCGAATGCATTATTACGCAGTAAGCCGTGAAAAGCCTAGTCCTTTACGTTGTAAGTACCGATTTGGCTTAGAACTCCACGTCCCACGCGTTAGGAATCACTTTTGAATAATTTCGACTTACTTTTCTAACAAACGACACGGGAACTCTGCGACACATTTTAGCTCTGCTGTATGTTCAGGGAATCGTTCCTGAAGAAAACACAATGCATCCGTTGGCGTTGGCGTATGAGTTTTAGACTAAAGCCAGCAACCAGTGTGTTAATAACTGAGTACCAAAACCTGAACGACTAAAAGAGGTAGGTAAAATAAGCAGCGAAAGATTACATCTTTCAAAGAAAAACCCTTCAGAAAGCGTCCTTCGGTGCATAGAATTTCAAGCGACTTACACTAGTGAATAATGTAAGTCGCTAACATAAGAGGCTAACGCAAGCGTCTGAACACAACCTGCTGGTCGAGCTCATTCTGATAGTCCGTGTAATCAAGCCCTTGATCAAATATGTACTCAGTGACAAGAGTACGAATGCACTCAACCAATGTGCTTGCTTGCCAAGGCTTTTCAAAGTAACGGTCGATGCCTGCTGCATTAATCGCATTGATGGTATCAGTATGAGTGGCCTGCCCCGTAAGAAGAATTTTCTTGGTATTCGGAAAGCGACTGTCATGGAACACTTCAGTGAGTAACTCCACACCCGTTTTCCCTGGCATCACATGATCAGACACGATGACGGTAATGTGTTCGCCTTCTGCGTCAAGTTCATCAATGAGATCAAGCACTTCTTGCGCTGATTCACAATCTTCAATATTCAGCCAACTCGCCAGCGGCTCTAAATCTTGTATCACTGCGCTCAGTACTTCTCTCTGGTCATCGACACAGATTAAATTAAGCTTCTCCATGTTCACCCTCTATTGGTAACTTGATTCTAAATACAGTTTTAGAAGCATCACTTTTCACAATGATACTTCCGCCATAACCCGCCACAATCCGCTTAACTACTGATAAACCCAAGCCCAATCCAAACGATAAACCACCTTTTTTAGTGGTGAAGTTGGGCTGAAATACCTTTCTACGAGTCGCCTCGTCTATCTCAGGGCCGTTATTCGCGATCGTAACTAATATCCTTTTCTTACTTAATCTGGTTTGAATCTCTATTGCGGCATCGTCTGAATTCGACATTGCATCACAAGCATTCTTTACAATGTTGACCCAAATCTGAACGAGCTCTGTTTTCGAGCCTTTAAAAGACGGTAAATCCGCAGGGCTCAATCGCACAGACACTCTACGTAACTCACTTTGTAGCAACGATAAGGCATGGTTAATGGAGTCGTTAATATCAACCGCTTCTTCGGTGTCGATATCAACTCTGCCAAGTTGTTTAACCGATTTTACGATGCCGACGGTGTGTCTAGATGCCAAACGCAAATCATGTAAATCACAGCCCATCTGCCAAAAACGAATCGCTTCTTCTGGTTTTTTCAGCCAATGCTTTGAAATAACGTCTGTTGCAGATAAAGCATCAATTGGAATCGCCTTTGCAAGAGAGCGAGCAATGTTTTTGTCTAAACCATATTTTCTTTCAAATTGTCGCCCACGTGTTCGTGCTTCTGACGACGACGTTTTCTGACCATGCATTAACCCAAAATCGAAAAATTGACTGGCTTCTGGATGCACTTCTTCAAGCAGATCCATGATGACCGTTTCAAGTCGACCAGATTTACTATTTACGACACCAATAGCGTTGTTAAGCTCATGAGCAATCCCTGCAGCCAATTGACCCAAGGTCGTCATTTGCTCAGCAGTATGTAACTTCTCTAGCGCTTTTTGTTTCGCTATCGCTTCTTGTGTTGCGCGGCGTTGACGACGCGACAACTCATTGACAATTACAGGTGTGAACTGTGCGGTAAGAGGACCAAATTTACGTTCATCTTCTGCAGGCGTGTCTTTATCGATCCACGCTAACTCAACATCGGTTTTAGCAACAACCGTTGAAGATGCTGTCCAATTACCTGAAAAGAAGCTATGAACGCCTATAAAAGCCCCACTACCCGCGCTAAATACTCGCACTTGCGGTGTATTCGCATCGGTATAAAACCCTTCCAGTTCTCCACTAAACACATAATATAAACGAGTGTTTAACGCTGATTGTTCAATAATGGTGTTACCGGCACAGCACGTCACCCGACGTTCTGTTTGGTTAAAATAGCGCTCGATCAGTGCTTCTAGCTTTTGTTGATACACGTATCGTTATCCTATGTGACCAATTGAATGTAGCACCCACACCATAACAAAACTCAGTAGCACACCAACCACACCCAAAATAATACCGATTCTGGCCATTTGATTACTTTGCACATGACCAGTGGCATGAGCCAACGCATTCGGTGGCGTACTGATTGGCAGCGACATACCTAATGAAGCGGCAAAAGTCACAACCAAAATTAACGTTAGCTCACCGCCTAGTGGCGTGAGTGAAGCCATAGACGAACCTAATGCCGCCATAATTGGCATTAACAAGTTAGCCGTTGCGGTATGAGACATAAAGTTTGCCATTACCAAACACAAGAACGCCGCTCCGAACAACACCACATAGGGTGAGTAAGCATCAAACGGAATGCTGTGTACCACGAGCCTTGCTAAGCCAGTTTTATCGAGCGCTAAACCAAGCGCAATACCACCTGATACAAGCCACAATACGTCCCAAGAAATTTTCTTCAGGTCTTCTTTATTGATGATCCCTGTGAGTGAGAACACAGCGACAGGAATCAGAGCGACGGTGTAAGAGTTCATGCCATGGCTTGAACCCATTAACCAAAGAATGATGGTCAGCGCAAAAGTGACGTACACCGCAATGGCTTTAGGCGTTTTAAGGAATTTACCTTTGATGCTTAGCTCGATTTTCTTTTGGTCAGCTTTGTACATAAAGCCTATTAAAAACCACGCTAACGCCATCATAATCACAACAAACGGCACACCAAATGCCATCCATTCACCGAACGTAATGAGGTTATCGCCAACTAAATATTTAAGTGCGATAGCGTTCGGAGGGGTACCGATCGGAGTACCAATGCCACCGATGTTAGCGGCAACCGGGATACAAAGCGCAAACGCTACACGACCGGGGTCTTTCGGACCAAACACAGCCAGTACCGGCGTTAAAATAGAGAGCATCATTGCCGTTGTTGCCGTGTTAGACATAAACATCGAAAAGATACCAGTGATCAACATTAAGCCGAGCATCACAAACTTTGGGTCTTGTCCAAATGGCTTCAACAACACGCGAGCTAAGTTTACGTCTAATCGATATTTAGTGGCGGCCATTGCTAAGAAGAAACCACCCAAAAACAGCATGATGATTGGGCTAGCGAATGTCGCCATGATATCGCTGTATTTTAACAGCTCACCAAAATGTTCCTCCCCATGCTCAAACCTTAAAAAGATCAGCCCTTTATCCGACAACATCAATAATTGCAGAACGATAATAACAACAGACGTCGCGTAGATCGGGATGGGCTCGAACACCCAGCACAATGCCGCTAATAAAAAGATCGCGATAACGCGTTGTTGAATAATCGTAAGGCCTTCAAATGGAAACGCTGATAGCGGCATTACGAGGATAATGAAAGGAATTAAAATAGGGATAATGTATTTAATATAGGGGCGCATAGCACAAAAACTCTTCCTGAGATAACAACTACTTAGAAATTAGATTTAAAGTTCTAATTTAGATCCGACAACGAATTATCGACCTCTTATCACTATCTCACTATCGGCTAGATCAATGATTATGTGATCACGATATCCCTTTTTTCGATTCTGTGCGCTACCTCTACGTTTGTATGCCATTTATTGTTGCAATTAAATTCAGGAGAGTGGTTTCTACGTTTCTAGTCATAATCCGTTCCGGTTATTCTAGGTACTGTCAGAACAGATCAGTCGCTTAAGTCATGTCCATAAATTGAGGACCGCTTCTGAGTAACCTCTCAAATATATGAGTTAGACTTACTCGGATTGTGCGTGGTTTTGCATTTCCTTTTGCCGTAAGTTTATTTTCAAGCTCGCTTAGTAGAGCATGGAAGAAATAATAAAAAGATACCTATTCTCCCCCGAAAACAGTTCTACACAACACAACTTTCGACCGGCTAATAACATGACTATTGTTACATCTAAAAAACGTCCTACCGTTGGCATTGTGCTGCCTATGCTCAGTGGCTTCTACATGGGCGAGCTAAATGCAACCCTTAGAAGGCTTGCGAAAAACCATAAAGTCAATCTGATCTTCATCCGCTCGGGTGAGCGAAGAGATTTTAAACTTCCTATATATTTTAATCATCTCGATGCCCTTGTGGTCGTTCTCCATGCAGCGACAGTAAAGTTGATCGAAGAAGCTATAAACGCAAACATTCCAGTCATTTCTATTGGAGCAAGCTATGCGCCGCTGCCCGTTGAGCAGTATTATAGTGTGCAAAGCGATGGTGTCACTAAGCTCTATGAATGGTTACAAAGTCAAGGACACGAAGAAATCGGCTTTTGTGGCGATCTCACTGTTAATGATATCAGGTCTCGCTTTAAAGCGTATCAACGCACGGTGATTGATCATAAAGGCTCATTCAACCAACGCCATTTCTTCCGCGTGTCGAATTGTTCTCTATCTGGGGGACGAGAAGCCGCAATAGAATTTATACAGCGTAAATCCAAATGCACTGCGGTTATCTGCGCAACTGACCACAATGCTGTAGGTATGATGGAGCAACTGTCTCACAGCAATATCTCGGTACCTGACGATGTCGCCATCGTAGGCATTGATAATATTTTCGTCGGTCAACAATTCAATCCCAAGTTAACAACAGTAGACCAACAGCTTGAGCTTCTAGCGACGCAAGTATTTCACCGCGTGTTGGAACGTATTTCTGGGAAGCCTTTTAATAATGCCAATAATAGTGTCCCGCAAAAGCTCATCGTTCATCAGTCTTGCGGTAACACAAACCCAGATCTCGAACATAAAGAAGATATCAACTCAGCTCGCCAAATCCTCTTAAATGTGCAAGGGCGTTCTCCCGCTGAGATATTCGAAAATTTCTATTCACAAGCACAAGGAGGTTTTGACTCAATTAGAGATGCTCAAAGCCTTTACGGAAACAATCTTGACTGGGCCTGTCTCGCTGAGTGTAATTCGGAGCAATACACTATTAGGAAATGGGTAGAAAAAGGCATGACTCAGCCAACTACCCTACCGCAACAAACAGATATTCAAGACGATATTCGCAATTTCCCATTTTTCGAACGCTATGATCATTTCGTTGCTTCCATTCTTCCTATCAACTCAGGGCAAGAAGATCACTGGAAGCTCGTCGCTGTTGTTGATTCATTGCAAGATCACCAAGATATCGGTACACAATCGGTATTCAACAATTATTTAGATATGCTCGCACTGTTCATCGAGCGCGACGAGCTTATCAATACAAGTAACAATCGTCAGAAGAACTCCCAACAGTTGTTGCAACAGCTCAAAGTAGTATCTAACAGCTCAAACGATGGTATCTGGGATTGGGACTTACTAACCAATACTCTTGTCTGGAACAATCGGTTAACCAAAATGATTGGCTGTCAAGATACCTTTTCTGATCGTAAGTTAGGATGTGACCATCTGTTCCAATATATACACTCAGAAGACTTAGAACTTCTCGAGTCCGCCATTCATAACCACTTAAACGAAGAAGTACCGTTCAAATGTGAATTCAGGATGAAGACGCAACATCGCGGATATATCTGGGTTCATGCCAATGGCTCAGCGGTTCATAATGCAGAAGGGCAGGCTGTGCGCTTCATTGGCTCAATGACGGATGTAACTCAAGAGCGAGAAGATGCGGAAAAGATTCAACACATGGCGTATTATGATGCGCTTACTGGCATCGCTAATCGCCGGAAAATAATGGAAAGCATCGCGCAACACATTGTGAATCGACCTAACCAAAAACGCGCGGTCATGTTGATGGATCTTAACCGTTTTAAGATTATCAACGACTCTTTTGGTCATCACGTCGGTGATGCACTTCTTTGCCACGTGACCAAACATATTCAGAACGTGCTATCAAGTGAACACCTTGTCGCACGTTTGGGAGGTGACGAATTCTTGTTTTTGTGTAATGTCAGTTCCGAAGCAGACATCAACGCACTCGCCACGCAGATTTTAAATGCCGTTCAAAACCCATTGATCGTTGATGATATTGAGATTATCAGCCAAGGAAGCCTAGGCATCGCTATGTATCCTTATGATGGCGTAAGTGCCGAAGAATTAATTAAGCAGGCCGACATTGCCATGTATCAAGCTAAAAAGCTGGGAGGACAAAGCTATCTCAACTTTCAAAGGTCAATGGCAAAAGAGACGGAAAACATAATCGAAATAGAGCACCAACTCAGTCGTGCCATCGCTCAACAAGAAATAAAGGTGCACTACCAACCTCAATATTGTGGGCAAGATGAAAAGATTACTGCTGTTGAAGCACTAGCAAGATGGGAATCTCCAACATTGGGGGATGTCCCTCCTGACCAGTTTATCGAGGTTGCTGAATCAGCTGGCCTAATCAGCAAGCTTGGTGAATGTATCATTCATCGAGTTTGTAAGGATGTTGAAGGATCTGAATGGCTACAAACCATGAGCCATATTTCCATTAATATCAGTGCAAAACAGCTGATACAGCCTCACTTCGCTCAAGAAATCATTCGAACTATTCGCCAATACCAGCTTCCTTTGACGTTATTCTGTATTGAGATAACCGAGTCAGCAGCAATTGTCGATTACGAGTTATGCATAAACTCACTTAAAGAACTACACGATGTAGGAATTTCTATCTCTCTTGACGATTTTGGCACGGGATTCTCTTCTCTATCTCTACTAAAGCAACTTCCACTAAGTGAAGTAAAGATCGACCGTTCATTTATCTCTGACATAACTCAAGGGCAGACCAACTTAGACTTCGTCAACACTATGATCATGATGGGTAAAAGCTTGGGCTATCGTGTTGTAGCTGAAGGGGTGGAAACTGCTGATCATAACCAACGCCTAAACGGACTGGGGATAGATCTGCTGCAAGGTTATTACTTCAGTAAACCTCGACCATTAAGTGAACTGGAATCAGAAGTGGCTATCAAATTGACTAGAGCTTAACCGTGGCACAACGGCATTATTTAAAAGTAATGCCATTCTTATTCACGCTTTGCGTTAACTTTACTGCCTATTGGCAGGTTAACGGAATAAAAATGAGCGTAAACAGTAGATGACATAAAGGTCGTTTAGAACCACAGATAGACCTCGTTGAGATGCCTTATCTGGACTACGACAAACAGACGTACTACCCCAATCAGACAGTTATCTTCTGGCCTCGCTACCGCTGGGGCGCAGGCAGGAATGCTGTCGCATCGTTTGCACCAGTCACTATTTCGCCAACAAAGTAAGTCGTTTCTTATTGAGTTAGGGCTCAATCGCTAGGCCCTAACTCTTCATTATCGAAGGTAAGTAAAACACAAGAGACCTACTCAGAACCTAATTACAGGGAGTAATCAAACACAATGATGTCTTCTAAAAGCGGACGAAACACATCTTTCAGCGCATCATGCTCAGGGTGCGGAAGGTAATTCTGACGGCCTTCTTCATCGGCGAACGTCATTAACACCGAGTGGGTATAACCTTGATTCTTGTTTTCAGGGCTGTCATTTAATCCCCATTCTACTGAAGTGACCCCTTCAACCTTGTTTGGCATCGCGTCAAACAGCATCTTTAGTTTTTGAACCTCTGAAGCTTCAGCGTTTTCTTTAAACTTAATCAGTAGAATATGACGAATCATTCCCGCTTCTTTTTGAGTCATTCCTTGTCCTTTCGAGTCGTTCGCTTACTGGTTTGTAATGCTTAACCAACACCTAATAGCGATCTAAATTAGAGAACAACAAAATGCCACACGTTACACACCATGCCAAGGCTAGATCGCTAGAGTTTATAAAATACTCCACAACCCAATAACGAAAAATGCTGCACCCGAGGGCGCAGCATTTCTCATGACAATGGTAAGCACATCTTTAACGTTAGTCACGACGACCTGTAAGCTGGATCGTTTGGTCTTGATCAACGTTCTTTTGGAATTGGATTCCGCCGTTAGACGCTTCATTTCTTCCTTCCAGTGTTAAGTCAGATTCAACACGCTCAGCCTTTACTTGATTACCTTCGCTTCTTGTCATGTCGATAGTCCCTGTATACGTACCGTCGGCAGCAAAAGCAGTATTCATTGAAAGAGCCATTAAGCCTAGTGCGATTAACTTTTTCATACATCACCTCGTTGTATTTCTAATTCTTTGTTCGTTTGGTATCTGTGTTTTTGTTGGAGTAACTTTAACAATCGAACATGAACCATAGATGTGAGCTATGTGATGAGCTGCCGCCGCTCGCAAAAAGACGCACCTTTGAATCAGTGGTTATTCCAAATGTTGAAGTCTACCCTGAAAAACAAACAAGCGTAGTTCAGCTTTTAACGGGTTAACTACTTAAAGGCTTAACTGCCTAACTCCCCTACCATCCAAAAAAAGAAAAGGCTCCCGAGGGAGCCTTTGATTAGGGTTCTAGTGACTATTCACTTATGTTTTTATTTTAAAATGCTTCTTCGAGCGTTTGTTCGTTCTTTTTTTCTGTTTGTTTCTCGCTGGTCTCTACCTCTTTCAAGCGCGCAGTGAAGTGTCTTAACACCGGCGGCTCGTAGGTAAAATCGAGCCCTTTCACTTGTCCTGCATTCTCTTTCACTTTTTCGAATGCTTCGATAATGAAGTCCATGTGTGTTTGTGTGTAGGTCGCGCGAGGAATGGTAAGGCGCAACAACTCAGCAGGACATGGGTGTTGTTCACCTGTTGCTGGGTCGCGTCCTTGCAGCAAAGACCCAATCTCAACCGCTCTGATACCCGCGACTTTATAGAGTTCGCACGCCAAAGCATGTGCGGGAAACTGACCAGCCGGGATATGAGGCAGCAATTTACCCGCATCGACAAACGCAGCATGACCGCCTGCTTGCTGGCACACGATGCCCATCGCTTCTAAGCCATCAACAAGGTATTGAACCTGGCCAATACGGTACTCTAACCAATCTTGGCGCATGCCGTCATAAAGGCCAACCGCAAGACGCTCCATCGCGCCACCTTCTAAGCCACCATAGGTTGGGAAGCCCTCTTGCACCACACACAAGGTTCGACACTCTGTGTACACATCCATGAAAGCGTCGTCTTTAAAGCACAACAAGCCGCCCATTTGTACCATGGCATCTTTCTTGGCAGACATAGCTAAACCATCCGCGTATTTGTAAGACTCACGCGTGATCTGTTCGATTGTCCAATCCTGATCACCCGCTTCACGTTGTTGAATGAAGTAGGCATTTTCTGCGTAGCGTGCCGAGTCCATGATCACAGGAATATCGTACTTCTGAGCGATTTCATACACGGCTTTGAGGTTAGCGATCGAAACAGGTTGTCCACCAGCCGAGTTACAAGTAATAGTGCTCACGATGTAAGGAACGTTGGCCGCGCCCGCTTCTAAGATAGCTTCTTCCAATTTGACGATATCGAAGTTGCCTTTGAAGTCGGCATTCACTGAGGTGTCGAACGCTTCTTTGGTATAAACGTTCTTCGCAACGCAGCAATTTACTTGAGTGTGGCCTTGCGTGGTATCAAAGAAGTAGTTCGACAAGGCGACCATTTTACTACGATCCAACCCCTTCTCCATTTCACGCTTCTTGATCAGAACCGGAATGTAAATCTGCTCTGCGCCACGCCCTTGGTGAGTAGGAATAGTCAGCTCATAGCCGAAGATATCTTTCACCGCATTCGACAGTGCATAGTAACTGCGACTGCCGCTGTAGGCTTCATCACCCATCAACATCGCTGCTTGCATACGTTGTGTGATTGAACCCGTACCGCTGTCGGTCAGCAAATCGATGAACACATCATCACTGTCGAGCAAAAATGGGTTCATGCCCGCGTCGACAATGGCTTGTTCACGATAGGCGCGAGTTGTTCTTTTTACTGGCTCTACAACACGAATACGAAACGGCTTTGTTTCCTAATTGGATCTCAGATAGAAACGGCCAGTATGGGTGATTATTAGGCTATTTCTATCGTTTTAGGCATACCTAACCCTGTGAGCTTATTCAACGC
>NZ_JBFRMS010000095.1:0-53301 GCF_041470505.1 Vibrio sp. 10N.261.55.C5 | reverse complement strand
GTGATATTATTATAATTTATGTGGCGTATTGTTTTGGTGATTTAATTAAAGTAATCAATGATAGAATTAATTATATTTGTTGAATGATTGACTTTAATTTATTCTGTTACGAAATTTAAATAATTAAACTTTAAGGTGGGATATTTAAAATAGGGAAAGGATGATTTTTATCATGATGTGTTGATTAAAGAATTTTAATTGAATTATTATTGACATATGTATCAAATATGTGTCTATGTAAATATTAATCGGCTAGTGATGAAAATAAGATATGAATGAGGTTGGTGTTATACCATGAGCACTGCCTAAAAGTATAAGCAGCAACAAGTTAGATCAATTAGTGTTATTTTTGAGCAAATGTTAGCGTAACCACATGATATTCAAAGATCTGTTGCGGTGGCTTTGTGTTAACTATGGAAGCGTGCAATCGTTGAGTATTTAACATGCACCATCAAGCACCACGATCTGTGGTTCTTTTTCTGGCTGATAAAGCACCTGACAAAAGTCTCCTTCTGGCGAATAGGTGTAGTTTTCGGTGTCGAAAGAGATGGCGGCTACTCTTTCTGCATTGCTGCCAGAGTCTACTTCTTTGTTGATGACATGAAGCTCTGTTGCGTCGATATTGAGCAGTCTTCTTAGTGAGTCAACATAGGCGATTGGGTAACCATGACAAACGTAGTAGGTCTCAATCTCCGTCTTTTCAACATAGTTGCACTCATCCTCAACGCCAGCAATCGCTGACTTCGCGTAGATCATATCGATACCCGTGCGAAGGTTACCAGCCACATCATGTATTTTACTCGCCCGAGCACTTCCTTGAACGTCTAAGAACTTGACCATAGCTGTCGCCGAAACGATCGCTAAAATTAATACAGAGATGATGAGTTCTAAAAGAGTGAAGCCGTTTTGTCTGTTCATGGTTACCGATTATTTGCTCTGCTAAAGGGACGGAATGAGGGTAATCTAAATACCAAAGTCATTACAGTTAGTGGGTATAATGGTTTGGTGTTTTATTGTGTGAATTTCTAAGTAATTTTCTTTATAAACAATAGCTTAATTATTTCCTCTTACTGTTAAACGCTATGTAAGCATACGTAAGCGTACACACCCACAGCAGCCGATTGTTTAGGAAGTATTCAAACGACTTAATTTATTGATAAATAAGTCTTTAATTGTAGGATTGTCGACCATTCAAAAACTGACTTTCGACTTCATTTGAGGGAATTGGTTTACTAAATAAAAATCCCTGAAGATACTGGTATCCACAATCGATTAAGAACGCTTTTTGCGTTTCGGTTTCGACACCTTCAGCAACCACTTTTAGCCCCAATTTTTCACAGATAGCATGGGTGGCTTGGACAATCGCTTTGCTCCCTTTGTGTGAACCGTGGACGAAGCTTTTATCGAGTTTCACGGTGCTAATCGGTAAGTCATGCAACATCGACAGTGACGAGTAGCCTGTGCCAAAGTCATCAAGGTGAAGCTCTACGCCCAATTTAGAAATATCGCTTAACGCTTGCCTGACTTCACCATGCTTGAAGATCATGGAAGATTCGGTGATCTCAAGGGCGATGCTTTGAGGTTGGATATTGTAGAAGTTCAACATTGCTAATAGCTGCTCGGCAAAGGTCGCGTGCATCTGAATACTTGAAATATTGATACTCATCATCAACTCACTATCAAACTCACGTTGCCATATCGATAGCTGTTTGAGTGCAGAGTTCAGAACCCATTTCCCGAGCGGTACAATCTGCCCCGTCTCCTCCGCTAAGCTAATAAACTCATCAGGGCCTATGTTACCTAGCTCTTTGTCTGACCATCGAAGCAAGGCTTCAAACCCTTTCACCTTGTCGCTGTTGGTGTTCATGATCGGTTGATAGTGAAGGTTGAGATCGTCGTTTTCTATGGCGCGTGCCAGTCGATGGCGGATCTCTACTTTGCGATGCAGGGTTTGTGCTAAGTCTGGGGTAAACGTTTGGAAGCGGTTTCGACCATTCGCTTTTGCAAGATGCATCGCCATACCCGCTTGCTTTAGCAATGTTTCTTGGTCAACCGCGTTATCAGGGAAATGCGCGGTACCTATGCTGCAACCGACAGATAAACTGCGATGCCTCTGATATGGAAACTTCGGTTTAAGGCATCAATGATGCGAGAGCAAAGTAGTGGGATATTTTGATTTCGGCAGGTGTGGGCAATCACAATGAATTCGTCGTCACCAAATCGCCCTATCATGCATTTCTCATCAACCAACTGTTTAAGGCGTTCACCAACCTGTTTGAGTCGTTGGTCTCCAACAGTGTGCCCATAAGTGTCATTAACTAATTTGAAGCCATCAAGGTCGACAAACATCAATTCAAACGGTGAGCGATAGGCAATGCTGGTTTCTAGAAGGTTGCTGATCCCACGGCGATTATAAAGCTCCGTTAAACAGTCGTGTTCTGCGTTGTATCTGGCTTTTATCAGCTTCTCTTTTTGCTTTGTTGTACAGGTTAGGTTTAGCAGCAGTTCGCTTTTATCAAAGAGCCACTTTCCTTGCACATCAAAATGGTGTGCTCTGAAGGAGGAAACCTTGATAAACCAAGGCGCACCGGTTGTTGGTTCTCTATTCTGTAAACGTGTATGTACAAAAGTGATTACTATGTTTTGCGTACGGTAAATGTAGGGCTCTGATTCCAATATTGATGATCTATGACCAGTATATATACTGCCTTCGCTTTTAATAAATACTGGTGATAGGAATGTCGAAAACCAAAGTGCTCATTGTTGAAGATGACCAAGAGATAGCTCGTCTAACGACGCTTTACCTCGAAGCTGAAGGTTACAATGTTAGCGTTGTTCATGAAGGGAACTTGGCACTTGAAGCGATCCGTAGTATTGAACCTGATTTAGTGCTGTTGGACTTGATGCTTCCAGGGATGAGCGGCGCGCAAATTTGCCGTCAAGCCCGTGAGTTTTACAATGGAATGATTTTAGTGCTAACGGCTTCCGCCGATGAAATGAGCGAGGTCAGCTTGTTTAAATTTGGTGCGGACGATTACGTTGCCAAACCGATTCGTGGCCATGCCTTGTTAGCGCGAATTGAAGCGTTATTGCGTCGAGCGACTCCCGTAAAAACTGCGCAAGAAACTACGGCTGAAAAACAGTGCGATATTGTAATCAACAGCTCTGCTCAAAGTGCCACGCTCTACGGCCAAAACCTCAAGCTTACTTCTGCTGAATTTGAAATCTTAAACCTTCTCGTTAATAACATCTGTCAGGTCGTGACTCGAGACCAGTGCTGTCAGTTATTTAGAGGGATAGATTACGCGTTCAACGACCGCTCGATTGATATGCGCGTGTCTGGGTTACGCCGAAAGCTGCGCATTCACGCAAAAGACAAACAGTTGATTCGTACGGTTCGCAACAAGGGGTACATGCTGGTTGCGTAAGTTCATTGCTACGAAGCTTCGCTCGGTTTCGATGTTTGCTCGCTTATACCTTGGGATTGTGACTGGGATGTCGGCAACGATATTTTTGTTCTTGAACCTTGGTGAGGGGTACATGCGACGCACCGAGATCGAAACCTTCCTCAATGATGGCATCTACTTTGCGGAGCAGTATGTTCGTCAACACAATCAAGAAAACTCACTCTATAAAGAGCTCGATAGAACAGGCTACCAACAATTTTATATCTTCAATTTACGCCTGTTGGAGAATTGGTCGGGCGAGGCGCCTTGCCAACAATGTGAGTTATACACAACCTTAAACGGTGTGCCGATATATCTAAGTGATGACAACCTCTATTCGACCGTGTTTCAGCTACCAAACTCTAAATTCAGTTTTGGGTTCAGTGAGGTAGGGGACTTTTTCTCTCCTGACATTGAATGGTACGAAGACTCAGAACGACACTTTTTGTTAGGGCTGTTGTTGGCTGTGATTGTGGCGATTGGAGCAAGTGTTTACTTACCTGTGAGGCGTTTTCAAGAAAGAATAGAGTTGCTCGTCGAGAAGCAGAAACAGTTTGGTAAGGGCAAGCTTAGTACTCGATCTGACATGGACGACATCCATCCTGTTTCTGATTTGGCCAGCAGTTTTAACTTCATGGCTGAAGAGATCGAAAGCAAAGTAAAACAAAGTCATATTTTCGCTCAAGCTATCCCACACGAAGTACGAACTCCGCTAAGTCGTATTCAACTGGCGACCGATATCCTAAGAAGGGGAGCCCCCGATAATCATCAGGTTCTTTTCGATGACATTGATACCTACATTGAGGATATCAACGAGCTCACGTCAGAAATCATCATGCTGTCGAAGTTGAATGTCATGGATAACTCTTTCTTTGAGCTCGTTAAAGTGACCTCCGATCTTCGTGAGTATTGCCTAGACCGAATTCGTTACTCGAAACTAGACAATGCCACCTTTGAATCTAAGGTACAGCTAGAGTGCAAGATTAAGTGTGATTGCTCAATGGCACGCTTGGTGTTCGATAACGTTCTCAAGAATGCGGGTAATTACACACAAGACAAAGTGTGGATGACGCTGGATGAGAACTCAGAAAACTGGCTGGTGGTGATTGAAGACAATGGTTCTGGAATACCAGAGAATAGGCGTGATGAGGTATTCCTTCCGTTCTCTCGACTAGACTCAAGCAGAACGTCGACCAACGGTGGATTGGGGTTGGGCCTCGCGATTGCTCTATCGGCGGCTAAAAAACTTTCTTGGGATATCAAAATCGACGACAGCAACCATGGTGGTGCCAAGTTCAGTATCGTGATTCCTAAGATCGCATAAACTGTAGCTTTAAGAACTCTTCAGGCTCGTCAAATAACAAAGCCACCGACTAATACCGTGGCTTTTTCATATTCCGATTTACAAGCTAGTGACTTCTTAGTACTACTGCTTAGAGCTTAGAGCTTAGAGCTTAGAGCTTAGAGCTTAGAGCTTAGAGCTTAGAGCTTAGAGCTTAGAGCGATGAAGGCCATAAATAGCGTGGTCAATGATGCGACCATTCAAGTTTTCGTTACGCGTGATGATACCTTCTAACGTGAAATGTAAGCGCTCACAAACCTTACGGCTGCTTTGGTTACCGGTTGCGGCTGATATCTCTACCTTTTCCATATCTAACTCATTGAAAGCAATATCAATCAGCTTCTGGACAACGCGCGTCACAATCCCCTTTCCTTGGTATGTCTCAGATAACCAATAACCTATCGTCACCTTTTGCTTATCATGATCAATAGTATTGAAACTGCAGTTACCGACGACCTTGTCTTGATACACGATCGCACAGGTCATGCTTTTCCCTTCCGCATAATCGTGTAGCGAGCGTTGGATGAAGATCCTAAAGTCTTGCTCGGTTTTACAATGTGGCGGCCACACGAGCCATTGACTTAGGTACTCATTCTGGCTTTGTGAGATTTCCGCGTAGTGAGAAGCGAAGCTCTCTTCAACCAATGCGATGGAGAGTTCGTTGTCGATAACCGTTTTAAACATGTCTTTCCTTTTCTTATGGCTGCTTATTTAAGCGAATCTTAGTCGGCAGGCTATAATGTCGCATGATTTTTAATATGCAACCATTTGTAGCACGGATTTTTCGTGATACGTTGGTTCTATCACGAAACTCATTAAACCTTACAATAGTTGTGTATATAATCATTAGCTATGCATTAGTATTAGCGGCCTAAATATATAAAAAATATAAAAATGCTAGGCTTAAATAATGAATCAACATTGCCAGGACGTGACCGTGGACTTAAGGAAGGCTCTATTCGGTATTGCTAAGGCGCTTGATAACGTCGGTTTCGAAAGTAAAAATCATGGACAGAGAGTGGGCTATATCGCGTATCGATGTGCTCTGAGTGTGGGGTGGGAAGAAGAGCAAGCGCAGCTCGCGTTTTCGTTAGGCTTGATTCACGACTGTGGTGTCTCGCAAATTGATGAACAGCTCAGTTTAACGTCTGGGTTTGTACCTGACTCAAGCTATCACCATTGTCAAAAGGGCTACCAAATCTTAAAAGAGTGCCCAGTTCTTTCTATATTTGCTAAGCCGGTTCTTTATCACCATACTCCGTGGTCTGAGCTAAGGGCTATTCATATCAGCGAGTTAGAAAGAGAACTAGCTGCCATCGTGATGCTTGCCGATAGAGTCGATTATCTATACGGCATAACCTCTTCTGATCGTTATGGAAACCTAACACCAGATGGCAAAGCGAGCATCATTGAACGTTTGACTGAACAAGCGGATGAGATGTTCGAAACCAACCTTGTGCAACACATGTGCGAGTTGGTTGATTTGGATGACTTCTGGTTTTCTATGGAGATTCCATACATCGAGAACATGAGGGATAACTTTGAACCTGTGCCATTTTTCTCCCAGCAAATGTCGCTGGATGAGACGGTGGCCTTTGCCGAGTTTATCGCCAATGTTGTTGATACCAAAAGTTCGTTTACCTTTAAGCACTCTTTAAAGGTTGGGCAGCTTTCAGAATACCTCGCCAAACAGCTGGGTTATTCCTACACCACTCAGCGCAAACTCTATCTGGCTGGGTTAGTCCATGATATCGGTAAACTGCAAACCCCTAATGACATTCTGCATAAGCCGGATTTACTCACTGAAGAAGAGTATTGCTGTATTAAACGCCATGCAACGGACACTCGATTCGCATTGCAGGAGTTGTTCAGTTCACCTCAGGTTTGTCAGTGGGCATCTAATCACCATGAAAGGTTAGATGGTTCGGGTTACCCAATGGGAAAAACGGCGGAAGAGTTGGATCAACCGAGTAGAATTGTTGCTGTGGTGGATGTGTTCCAGGCATTAACTCAATTTCGCCCTTATCGCGCAGGCATGACGCTAGAACAGACGATGGCTATTTTGACGGACCACGTTGATAACTTTAAGCTGGATAGAGAAGTGTTTGAGTGTCTTAATAAACACGCGCAATATTGCTTTGAATTATCGACAGACAAACGAATGTACGCGTTTTAACGCCACTGAATGCTTTCTAGGTGTGATGCCTTAACTCATATTCGATGAGAAATGACCAAGCACCAGAAACAGAAAAGCGATAGCCGAGGCTATCGCTTTTTTCATGGGGGCTTATCAGGATCTTTAGATCGAGATTAGTATCGTTTTAAGATCTCGATGATCGATTGCTCAGTTTCCGCTGCGATAATGGCATCAATGTCATCATCATTTTGGAACAACTCTGATAGCGCCATAATCGTATGGATGTGGCTATCTGAGTCCATCGCCGCCAGAGTAATTGAAAGGTAAACGTCACCGTTGTCTTCTGACTCTAAATCAACACCCTTCTTGAATACCGTTACTTGCAGTGATGCTTCGTTCACACCATCTTCAGGACGAGCATGAGGCATCGCAATTTTTGGTGCTAGAACATAGTACGCGCCGATGTCCTTGTGCTTTTGCTTGATAGCTTCAACATAATCTGTTCATTTCATAACGTTCCGTTACAAACCCTTGTTATTGACTGATGACCCAATAAATTTAACCCGATGTGTGAGCGAATTTATATAAATAACAATTATGTAAAATATTTATTTTATGAATGTTTACTCATTAAGTCGATTTTTGTTAGAACAGCCTATTCAAAACAATAAGATAGGTAAATCTATGAAAAAACTCGTCAGTTTACTGCTCGCTGCAGTATCGTTAGGGCTTTCTGGTTGTGCAACGGTATTAACAGCAGAACAAAGTGCGCCTCAACTCAATGAAGTTCCACAGGAAAAAGCGTTGACCGTCGCTGTAATCGATAAGAGACCATACGTTCTCGATCATGATAAAGAGCCAAAATTTGAGGGAATTATTCGCAGTTCGTTAGGTATTCCTTATACCTACAACACGGCGACACAGCAGCCAATGTCTCAATTTTTGACTGACAGATTGGTCGCAGGCTTGAAAAAACAGCAAGTAGCTGTTGAGTCGGTTGAGACGACGCCTGAAGAGGATATCACCAAGGTTGCTGAGCAGATGAAAGCATTCGACAACAAATCGATGATGTTTGTCTTGAATGAGTGGAAGTATGACTTCCACGCATTTACGGATAACTCTTGGTACAACGTTAATGTGATTATCTATGATGAAGCTGGTAATAAGCTACTCAGCAAAAATTTCCAAGGCGAGAATGATGTACCTGATGGTGGTGCAATCATCAATGAGATGCAACTGATCTACAAACAGCGTTTTGAAGAGATATTCCGAGATGCTGAAGTGAAAAGTGCCCTGCTAAACTAGTTATTCCCACTTTGATCTCATATTTTGAAAAAGCCACACTCTGTGGCTTTTTATTTTAATGATGGTTTTTTTTTGCATTATTTCTTGCTGGAAAAATTAATTATTGCGAGAAGTAGTTCGATTTGTACGCTTTATGACCGCGCGATCGTTTGCGTCAAAAAATGTGATGAAAGTCTCACTTAACTGTTTATACTTCTTTTCCGGTTTTAAGCCGGTGCTTAGCCAATACAAGCCGTCACATGGATATGTGAATGACCCCACGGACCGGACCAGCTACGTTCCACTGCTTGTATAAGGTGATTTTTTACATGAACAACTCGTTGTTACATTCGCTAACCCTGTTAGCTCCTTCATCGCGTAGCGTTTTGCTTGCGGTTCTTTGTCCTGTTCCTTTGATGTCATTTGCTTGGCTCATGTTCACTCTTTAAGGGTTACTAGGACACATTATGAATATTCTATTTGGTTTTGTCGGTGTTCTTGCACTGATTGCTTGCGCGTACCTGTTATCTGAAAGTCGTTCTTCAATTAACTGGAAAACGGTCTCTCGTGCACTATTACTTCAAATCGGTTTTGCAGCCTTAGTCTTGTATTTCCCATGGGGACAATTGGCGCTAACAAGCCTAAGTAATGGTGTTTCTAGCCTGCTTGGTTTTGCAGACGTTGGTATCGCATTCCTTTTCGGTGACCTTGCTACTGAAGGCTTCATTTTCGCGGTTCGCGTGCTTCCAATCATTATCTTCTTCAGTGCTTTGATTTCTGCGCTTTATTACTTAGGCGTTATGCAAAAAGTGATTCAAATCTTGGGCGGAGCGGTGCAAAAACTGCTGGGTACAAGTAAAGCTGAATCTCTGGTTGCTACAGGTAATATCTTCCTTTCTCAGGGTGAGTCTCCTCTTCTTATTCGTCCCTTTTTAAAGTCTATGACTCGTTCGGAACTGTTTGCTGTAATGGCAGGTGGTATGGCGTCGGTAGCGGGTAGTGTACTTGGTGGTTATGCTGGCCTTGGTGTTGAGCTTAAATACCTTATCGCTGCAAGCTTTATGGCGGCTCCGGGTAGCCTGTTAATGGCGAAGATCATTGTTCCTGAGCGCAGCACACCAAGTGACTACGACCACATTGAGCTCGATAAAGCTGACCAAAGCAACGTGATTGATGCATTGGCAAGCGGCGCGATGAACGGTATGAAGGTTGCAGTAGCGGTTGGTACAATGTTGGTTGCCTTCGTGAGTGTGATTGCGATGGTCAACACTGGCCTAGAAAGCCTAGGTGAAACGTTCGGTTTTGCGGGCATTACGCTGCAAGCTATCTTCGGTTACCTGTTCTCGCCTCTTGCATGGCTGATCGGTATCCCAAGTGACGAAGTATTGATGGCGGGTTCTTACATCGGTCAGAAGATCGTTATGAACGAGTTTGTTGCTTTCATCGACTTCGTTGAGAACAAAGCTCTGTTATCTGAACACAGCCAAGTGATCGTGACTTTTGCTCTATGTGGCTTTGCTAACATTGGTTCTATCGCGATTCAGTTAGGTTCAATCGGTGTTATGGCACCAGAGCGCCGTGCTGAAGTTGCAAACTTAGGTTTGAAAGCTGTAGCTGCTGGTACGCTAGCAAACCTAATGAGTGCATGCTTAGCGGGTATTTTCATCCTGCTTTAAGCTATATTCAGTTAAAGCGGACACTTTACTTACGGAGTTAACGTAAGGAGGGTGTCCGCTTTTTTGTGCCTGTTAATCAGGCGAAATCAGGTTTTGGCCGTCGACTGTGATTTGTCTATCGTGAGTAAAAGCTCACTCGGAAGAGTAATAGAGCCAGTTCCTTTTATCCGATATACTTGAATATCATCAGGTTGCGATTAATAACATTCGGCTTCGATTAAGAACATTCGATTTCGATTGAGAATATTCGGTTCCGACTAAGCATATCCGCTTTCGATTAGGAACAATGGCAACCAAGCTAAATTAATCAAGGGTCTCTCCATGAACATTCGCGTTCTCATCGGTCTTATTGTTACCTTCATTGGCTTGTTTGCGATGGTTTACCTAATTGCTGGCGGCGCTCAGTTTCCTATCTACCAGTGGCCAAAAGAGGCTTATCTCGGTTTGGTGTTCAGCGTGGTGTGGGGGGCTGGTGTCGTAGCGTCTGTAGCGTATTTCTTCTCGGCATTGGTGTTTGTTACTGTCGCCGTGGTTTGCTATGCGATCGGTTATAAAATCGGTGGGCTCTTTTCTTCAAGTTCTAAAGCTTAATCTTATCAAGGTGTGCTGATGTTCATTGAAGTAGGGCTGATTTGAATGCACTGGCTCGATCGTTGGAAGGTGTATCGCTATCATCGGAAACAAACTAACCGCTCGAATGGCGACAAGGCTAAAGCTTTAGGTTGGACTAGCGAAGAGAGCCAGTTGTGTCGCTTTGAAGTGATCGCTCGTGCAGCGGACTTCGAAAAGAAGAGTGTTTTAGATTTGGGTTGCGGCTATGGCGAGCTGTTTGAGCTGCTCGACAGCATCTATCGCATTCAATCTTATACCGGCGTTGACCAACACGCAGGCTTTCTTAAGAAGGCAAAGCAAAACTATACAGAAGATCGTTGTCGGTTTTTGTCGGGTGATATGAGCAAAATGAAACTTGAGGCGCACGACATTGTCATCGCGAGTGGTTCACTGAACTATGTCTCTCGTGATTCTGATTATCTGACAAACATGATTACTCGCATGCATGAACTGGCGAATCAGACGGTGATTTTTAATCTTCTCAACTCAAGCCAGTATCCTTCGCGTAATACCTTGATGAGTTATCACCCTCAAGGTGTCTATCGTTTCTGTAAAACGCTCTGCGATGATGTCTCTTTAACGGAGGGCTACGCAGAAGGGGATTTTACGATAGTGATGAACAAAGCCGTGTCAGGAGCTTGATGTCGTCTTTGTTTTTATCTTTACGCAGGTTTTGATATTAACAACTTTTGATACGAGTACTGACGTAGTAAACAGCAAAAAGCCGCAGCCTTGAAAGGTATGAGGCTTTTTGGGTTCTATGATGAACCTAGGCTAGGTATGTTGCTAGTTCTTCGGTGGTTGGTTTTTAATGAGTCCGTAAGGGATGTTAGTAAACACTTTAGGGTTGCCCTCATAAGTCGGCGCTTCATTCACTTGCTGCCAATCGAGTAGCATGATTGCTAGCACGTTGCGGTGTTCACCGTACTCAAGGTCAAAATCGCCAGTAATTGAAGGGATCATGCCTTGTTTCTCATCGATTGAAGCTTGAATCGCGAGTCGAGTTTTCTCTACAACTGGGTCATCTTCTAAACCTGCCAACAAGAAGGTTAATCCAACCTCAGCAATCACATCTTCTTTCGCACGCAGCAGAATCGTATCGATGTTTTCTCTGAAGTAATCGTAGATCCATTGATGATCTTGTTCGCGGACTTGATGTTGGTAATATTCTGAGTCGCCAAAGATGACGTGTGTCATACCATAGATCTTATTACCGTATTGCTGGCTTGAAAGCTTTCTGTCTTTATCGTTTGGGTATGCTTTTTTGAAGGTATCGACAAACTCATCAACGACATCCTGCTCACCCAGTTGGCGCAACCAGTAAACCTGATTCGCTAATTGAGCGGCCCACGCTTTCACCATGTCTTCATTGGTCACGTATCGTGAGAAGTCATAGCGACGAATGATTTCGCGTAGCTTGGCATCGTTCTTGTGTTCTAAACCGTATTCGTTAGCACGAGCCATAGAGCCTAGAAGGTCAACACCAAGGTAAAGGTATTCAGGCATGTGCTTGGTGATGTTGTAGCGTCGAATACTGCGCTCATCGTTATCACCAATATAAGATGCAACTCGCTTCTCTGAGTAGAGTACGATTTGTTCCATGGTTTGAACGTCATTCGACAGGGTGCTGAGCTTGCTTGCCACTCGAGCCATGTCGCTCCACACCGCCGCTGAATACTTATCGTCTAATGTTTGACGATACATGCGCAGCCCGTAGTGACCTTCTTTGAATGCAGGCAGGGTGTAAAGCTGGCTTTCGTAGGTGGTGCGAATTAGGTCTGCAGATTGCTTGAAAGATTGTTCTTGAGAATTGAGCGAATCTGCTTGGGATTGAACGTTCACTGCGGTTGGCGCTTGAACGTTTTCTTGTGCGTGAACGGCAACCGAGGCTGATAGCAATGTACACAGTGTGATAGTTTTTAACTTCATGTCGTGAGGTACCAAGCTGATTATTAGTCTATGTAAAATAACATTGATGAATCCTTCAATGTAAGCGTTGAGTCAATACAATGTAAGCTTTATAAGGTTCACTAACCCTTTTTGATTAAACCATTCGTTTAGTAAAGAAGTTTGAAGTGATGGATCACTCAATATTTGATAGATAGTCGACGTCAGTATGGATTTTTAATGACTTAGCGGCATACTGGAGCAATAAGCCAGAAATGAGCCGTCATAAGGCAGTATATAGAACAATAGTGTTAGAGGTTCGTAAATGCCAAGTGGTTCTAGCAAGCAGTGGTCTGCCAGAGTAGTAGCTTTTCTTTTTTTCCTTGCGATAGTAAGCGCAATTGAGTTCTTTCATGCCAAGCAATTAACTTTTCTTAAAAACGAATCGTATTCAGAGGCCAAAAAGCAACTATCCATTATTCGTTCTCGGATTGAAGCCGCGATCGTGTCAGATATGTATATCCTCAATAACTTCTCGACCTTAGTGACCATCAACCCCGATGGTGAGGTGAAAAATTGGGACAAGATTGCTGAGAATATCATTCAAGATGGCTTCCATATTCGACTTATCGGACTCGCCAAAGACGACATTCTAAATTTTGTTTACCCGCTGGAAGGTAATGAGCAGATTCTCGGTATTAATTATCGTGATCACCCAAATCAATGGGAGTCGGTTGAGATAGCCCGTAATCTTGGCAACACCTTTATTGCTGGTCCCTTTGAGCTTTTTCAAGGTGGACAAGCCCTCATTACGCGTACTCCGATCTTCCGAGACCCGCCTTTCAATCAAGATTATTGGGGTGTCTCCAGTGCTGTTATCGGCTTAGATGAGCTGTTTGAAGATGTTGGAATCGGCAAGATAGAGAACAAGTATGAATTAGCAATTCGTGGTGAAAACAGTTCAGGTAAAGATGGCGCTGTCTTTTATGGCACTCAGGATGTGTTCGATAATGCGTTTGCCACTGAACAGGTGAGTTTCCCATACGGTGGTTGGTACCTTGCTCTTTCTGGCAACGAACACGTATTAATGGGTGAGCCTTGGTATCGCATCCAAGCGGTAAGGCTGGTGGGCTACTCCATAATATTAGTGCTGGCGTTTGCCTTCTTTACTATTTATCGCCTGTACCGGATTGCAGATAGCCGCTCTATGCATGATGAGCTAACGATGTTACCGAATCGTCGATACTTCATGTATAGCCTCAAGCAGGCCTTCAAAACCACTCAAAAACAGAGAGCGAGAACCTTTGCCGTTGTAAATATCGACCTCGATGGGTTTAAAGCAATCAACGACACTTATGGTCACGCGGCAGGCGATCAGGTATTGATTGAGTGTGCTAACCGCATCAGAAGTGAGCTGCGTGTTTCAGATATCGTCGCAAGGATAGGCGGTGATGAGTTCTTGGTCTTGTTGCCACGCATTATCGATGATCAACACGTATCGTCGATCGTGACTAAACTACGAAAGGCGATATGCTCGGCGCCAGTTGTGTACGAAGCGCACTCTATTTATCTCAGAATCAGTGTGGGTTGGGTTATTCACAATAGTAACTACAATGATGTCGATGCGCTCTTGAAAGCCGCTGATGAAAAAATGTACGAACAGAAGCGACAAGTTATCTAGGTTGAATTTTAGCTGCGATTAGAATTTAGTTGCTGAATGGGGGGAAAAGCCTCAGAATACCGCGCTTTGCTCCGTATCAATGTATTTGATGAGCAAAAGCTGAAGCAACGCACTTTTTAACGTGTTGCTCATACTAAATGTTATTCAACTGAGAAAATAATCTATGAGTTTTACCTCCCTTGGCCTTTCTGAACCGATCCTTAAAGCTATTGAAGCACAAGGTTACGATAAGCCATCACCAATACAAGAGAAAGCCGTGCCAGCTGTCCTAACGGGCAAAGATGTTATGGCCGCTGCTCAAACAGGTACAGGTAAAACTGCAGGCTTCACGCTACCTATTCTTGAAATGTTATCGAAAGGTACTCGCGTACGTCAGAACCAAGTTCGTGCGCTCGTGCTAACGCCAACTCGTGAGCTTGCTGCGCAAGTGAATGGCAGCGTAGTGAAGTACGGTATTAACTTACCGCTGACTTCGACGGTAGTGTTTGGTGGTGTGAAGATTAACCCTCAGATGCAAAAACTGCGTAAAGGTAGTGACGTGTTGGTGGCAACACCTGGTCGTCTACTTGACCTATACAACCAAAATGCAGTGCGTTTTGACCAACTAGAAATCCTAGTGCTAGATGAAGCGGACCGCATGCTAGACATGGGTTTCATCCGCGATATTCGTAAGATCTTAGCTTTCTTGCCTAAGAAGCGTCAGAACCTACTGTTCTCAGCGACGTTCTCTGATGATATCCGCAGCTTAGCGAAAGGCTTAGTGAACAATCCTGTTGAGATTTCAGTAAGCCCTGCAAACTCGACGGCAAAAACGGTTGAGCAAAGCATCTACCCAGTAGACAAAAAGAAAAAGAGCGCAATGCTAGCGAAGCTAATCAAAGATAACGATTGGCAACAAGTGTTGGTGTTCAGCAAGACGAAACACGGTGCGAACAAGCTTGCTCGCTTCCTTGAAGAGCAAGACATCACTGCTGCACCTATCCATGGTAACAAGAGCCAAGGTGCACGTACTAAAGCCTTAGAGAACTTCAAAACAGGTAAGGTACGAGTACTTGTTGCAACTGATATCGCCGCTCGTGGTATCGATATCCCGCAACTGCCTCAAGTAGTTAACTTCGATCTTCCTCATGTATCAGAAGACTATGTACACCGTATCGGTCGTACTGGCCGTGCAGGTGAAGTAGGTAAAGCGATTTCATTGGTTTGTGCTGATGAAGTGGGTGAGCTGTTCGGTATTGAACGCCTGATTCAACAAGTGCTAGAGCGTCGTGAACTGGAAGGTTTCTCTCCAGTAAATAAGTTACCTGAGTCTCGCTTGGATTCACGTCCAATCAAGCCTAAGAAACCGAAGAAAGCAAAACAGCCACGTGAACATGCTGATGGTCAACGCTCTGGTGATAACGCTCGCGGGCACAAGCCAGCAGGTAAGAACAAGCGTCATGTAGCTGGTAATGGTTCGGCTTCAAAGCGTAAGCCGACATCTGGTAAGAAACCTGCTGAAAACAACTCAGCTGCGACAACTGAAGATAAATCAGTAAGAAACAACGGCAGCAACTTTAAACGCGGTAGTGCGGGCAATAAACCTGCTGCAAATAACGCAGGTGCTCAGAACACTCTGAGCAAACCAAGCGGTGCGGGTAAATCTAACGGTACTGGTAAGCCAAACAACGCGGGTAAACCTGCAGGCAAACCTAAGAAGTCTGGTTACGGCGGTAGCTACGGCCCAAGCAAGTCGTCAAATAAGCCGACAAGCAACAAACCTTCGACAAACAAACCGTCTCAAAGCCGTTCTAAGCCAGCTCCTCAGAAGTAATCTTTTCTGAGATATTGAAAGAGCAATGAACAGGAGTCGCTTTATAAAAAGGCGTCTGGTGGGTTAAGTTCTTTCTGTCATAGAAATCGAATAAGCGTGAATATTGAATCTCAATGTTCGCGTTTTTTTATGGGCGCTGTTTGGGGTATTGTTGATGTTGAGTAACCCTAGGGGGAGGTTTATTGCTGTTTAAAGTGATTGAATCTAAGGGAAATATGGCATTTTGGGGAAGGGTAATGAATCTTTAATGATTCATTAATAACAACATAATCACTAGCGTTTTTGTTGGTTTTCGCAATTTGCAATTCCAGTTTGCAAAACAAACAAGGATATACGGCCAATACGTGTCCAGATGCGTAGTAAATACGTGTTTTAAAAGTTGGCACGCATGCTGCATTAGTAATGGTGACCCTTCTTAAGCCGAGGGTCACCTAGCCAACTGACGTTGTTAGTGAACCTTTCTTGTTCACACAAAATATATGACCAATCACCCTTATTGTGATTGGTTTTTTTTTGCCTGAATTTTAGGTTCTATTTTTTGTTATTACTTTTTTACTCACCACACTTCGAGTAACAGCTTGGCTGGCGTGGGCATTCTCCACCTCTGGAGCAGATAAGCCTCGCCTCTGTCTCAATCCCACGTTCAATCCAATTTATATTTAGAATCTTGGCTATTGTCGTGAGATCTTTCTTGATGTTACGCGGAATTACCACAGAGCCACCATTGTTAACGCATGACGCTTTAAGCTGCTCTGCTATGTCTCTTGAATTACCGCCTTGAGCATCAATCGCAGGGTTGAGATCTATACCAGCACACAGCACACGATTGTTACCCGCAGGATCCGTCATATTGATGGATTCACAGCAGTAGATCCTTGGCTCATCACCCACGTTCAAAATGGATATTTGAGCCGAGCTTCCCGCTCGAGGTTCTGATAATCGACGGAACACAGCCCAATGTTGACATGGGTCAGCGACCGTTCTCATATTTCCCCAAGGCAGTGGAATCCCGTTTCCGCGATATACCGCCTTGAGTTTCCCCGGCCCATAAGCATCAAAGTAGTGCCAGTGAGGGTAGGGCGATACTACAGTCATTCGACGCATCGCAACAGAGGGGGAAACCCCTGCTCTTTTGTGAACGTCGATTTCGTAACCAGTGCGGTCGAGTAGCTGTCTAAACGGAACTTTCGGACACAGAAGTGCACCAGCAAAGAAGCTAGATTCAAAGTCTCGCCATGCTTGAAGAATATCTTGGGAGTTGAGCTGTGAAGATCCTGATACCTGGTTGTCGTCCCACGTGTTGTTGTTACCGACCGACAACACACTCTTTAGGCCCTCTTTGCTGTGCAGAATGCAATGACCGATATAAACCGAAAGGTCGTATTTCAGACGGGTTGGGTACTCTTTAAGGATCTCGTTTAAGAAGATAGTACCGGGAGGCTCAAAGAAGGATGTCACCAACTGCTTAGCGTTAATTCCGAGCTCATCGACTACGTCTTGCGGCGTTCGCGTTACCCAGCGGATGTTGATTCCTAGGCTTCTAGCGATGTCTATCAGGTCTTCTACGCTGAGGTTAAGACGTTTTAAGCCTACTTCTTCCGCAGCGCGCTCAAGGTCAGGGAAGTGGTTCTGGTTGCTCTCTTGGTGTGCTCGAATCAAGAGGTGCGCAAACTGGCGGCCTGAAATGCCCGTTTGTGACAGCATCTCAGGAATCGCAATTTGCAGGATGTCGTTTGAGAATAGGAAGCTCGGCTCGAGCGCCATGCCACTTATCCCACCACGATTCCCCTTATCAGGAGCAATGGCTTGTTGTTCAGATTCGTCGTCGAGGAACCACGTCGGATTCTTCTGAAAGACCTGTGCAATCACTTCCAGCATATCGATGCTCGGAACCCGCTTTCCACGTTCAATCATTGAAAGGTAAGAAACGGAAGGAGCACATTCTGGGTCGATTCTAATACAACGCGCAGACAGGTCTTCCATCGTTAAATGGTTACGTTTTCTTAGGTTACGTATTTTCGTACCTAGGAAATGTGACTGACGAACTAAACTTTTTGACAAGGCCATATTTGTAAAATTCACATTGTAAAATTTTTGTTGTGAAATTGTATGTAAAAAAGCGCTAATCTACAAACTAAGCAATTCACAAAATGACAAATAAATTAAACGTTAGTTTGGAATAATTGCTCTAGGACACATTTTTGCTGTAGAAATCGGTGGTTATCACCGGACTGGTCAAGAGGGAAAGACTATGAATATGCTTACATTCGATAAAACAGAAATCCAAAAACAATCAAAGCCATTTATCGCTGAAGCTGTCTTTGCCGTGGAGACAATCAATGCTAATCAGCAAACTGAAAAGCAAGTGAAAGCAAAGCAGCTGCTTGATCGACTATTCCCACTAGAGAATGGCTCACATCAAGACGTAACCAGCTACGTAGTCGATTACCGCCATATTATGGCTTACTTTAAAGACGGTCAGCACAGCGGTCTGAAGCACCCTAAGCAGTTTGTAGCGTACATGGGTGAGAAGAACGACCCAGACTCTATCTTGTTTCGAGATGGCAGTGGCAGCCACCTAGAGGTGATGTTTGGTTGCCACAAAGGGACAGGTTGTATTGAGCTAGTAGAAATTGATGATATTCAGTTGGAATCATGCACCACGTTTGGCCAATCACCAATGGAAGCGACAACCACAATGCGTGAAGAGACCATTGCAGCGATGCGCCACTGGATCAGTTTGATTCAAGGTGACGCAAAGGGTAAACCAAAGGCATGCAGTGAAGATAAAGAGTTCAGAGCAAAGAGTGGTGAAGACTACTGCTTGAATTATTGCTTCCAGATCTAACGGTGAATCCTAGTTAGCTAAAGTAATTTATACAACTAAAGAAAAAGCCCCGAAGATAATGAACTTTGGGGCTTTCTAGTCTCAATACGAGCCGACTAATATGTCGATAAGAGCATTGTTGGTGTGTTTTACAAAGGCATGACTCGGTTACGGCCAAGTGATTTCGCTTCATAAAGTAGCTTATCAGCACGTTCAATCAGCGATTGAGCTGATTCGCCGGGTTCAAGTTCAGCGACACCAAACGATGCAGTGATACTGCCGACTTGTTGACCACTGCGGCGATCTTTAATCGACAGCTTTTCTAGAGAGCGACGATTGGTATCAGCGAGTTGACGAGCAATACGCAAAGACTTGTTAGGCACAATCAGCGCGAACTCTTCACCACCAAATCGATAGGCAGAAATACCTTCACGGCAACTTAACTTCAGCTTGCGAGCGATCGCTTTAAGCACCATATCGCCAAACAAGTGGCCATAGGTGTCGTTGAAATTTTTAAAGTGGTCGATATCGAGAAGAATCAGACACAAAGATTGTTGTGCTTCACACAGGGTTTCTATGTCACGGTCGAAAGAGCGACGGTTATAGAGTGTGGTTGTACTATCGAAAAGCGCATCTTTCTGAACTTCTACTAACTGGGTTTTTAGCTTGGTGATCTCTGAGGTTGCAGAGTTTAGCTGAGAGTTTAAAAACTGAGTAGAGTGACGAATATGACGGGATTCAGACACCAGCTGTCGAACTAAGGACATGACTTCATCAATAGATAGGCTTTCATTATCAACACGAGCCAAGTCCTCGAAGCTTTTATCGATCATGTCAGAAAAAGCGGAGGTGTCGGTCAGGGTGTCATTCATTGAATTGGAAACTTCAGAAACTAACAGTTCCAAATTAGCGCGAAGGTCATTGATATTGGTTTCGGATTTGCTGGCAACATAATTGTTGTATAGCTGCTCACCAACGGCAGGAGGACAAATACCGTAGTGTTCTAAAACACCATCCATGTCTTGAGTCAGCTGGGGAATAGCGTTATCGACATAGGTGTACCAAAGTGCGTAATTTGCAGGTGTCGTTGACACCCTGTTCTTCATCATAAGAGGCACCGCTTTTTTTAGATTTGCGGTGGATTTCTGAAATTCGTCTTTGTTCATTATTTTTACTGCAGATACCAAAACAACTAAGCCACTTGCGAACAAGGTTAGCGGATTTCGAAGGTCTTTGCTTTAAAAATTATATGATTAGTGGATGAGGGTTGGATAAATAACTCATTTTTATTATGAATATCGATTGTGTATTCATAAGTGTAATCTAATGGATTGTTCTTTAACCATATTTGGGCTTATCAAACTTTCGGCGTAGCGTGAGTTAGTATCAAAAGATTACTGAGAATTAAGTGTTGTCTAGGGAAGTGCATACAAAAAGTGACGTAAATTGATCGTTGAGCTTTAATTGAGAAAGTCTAGGTTGAGGACGCTTGGCTGGTGATTTGCATTTGTTCAGAGTTTACGGGGGAAAGCCTGTATCGAGAGGGGAAATGTTTATAAGCAGGCATAAAAAAGCGCCGATAAAAACCAGCGCTTTAAAATTCTTTTTAGCTATAAGAGCTAATTATTGAGCAACAACGTTTGCTGCTTGTAGGCCTTTTTGACCATTTTCAACTTCGAAAGAAACCTTTTGGCCTTCTTTCAGAGTTTTGAAGCCTTCAGAAACGATTGCACGGAAGTGTACGAATACGTCAGCGCCGCCGTTGTCTTGAGAAATGAAACCGAAACCTTTCTCTTCGTTAAACCATTTTACAGTGCCAGTATTTGTGTTAGACATAATTTGTCCCTTATTCATAAATTTTCTAAGTTGTTGATTGCATTTAATGCAATGCGCTGATAATTGAATTATTTAATATTGCTAAGAAATAAGGAAAAACTACTTACAAAAACGGGTAACGATTTTACATGTCAATTTTTTACTATTCATCTAACTTAAATAACTCCGGCTAACAGAGCGAGAGCATGTTAACACAGTCTTTTGAGATGTACACGCATTGCTTAAGAAATTTGTGCTTTTTTTGTCATACCGTGCGAATGTACAAGATTTACACTGATTTAGTGATAGTTTTGTCGCTTCGTCCAACACAACAAAAGGAAGCATCTCAGCTTCCTTTTGATCATTAGTATAGACGATATTAACGCTTAAAGTTGATATCTTCAGTTTGATCTAAATTTATTTTTGTTTTCGCTGGTTGAGTCTCTGCAATCACCTTACCGTGGCGTATTGAGTACTGCACTGGTACTTGGCGGCGTACTGCATCAAAGCCATTGTCAGCAGGAAGAATCAGCAAGCTACCTGGCTTACCTTCTTCGATACCGAAGTTGTCTTGAATGTTCAATGTGCGAGCAGAGTTCTTGCTGATCAAATCAAGTGAGTTGTTGATTTGGTCGTAGCCCATAACCTGTGTTACATGCAGTCCCATGTGCAGAACTTGAAGCATGTTCGCTGTGCCCAGTGGGTACCATGGGTCAAACACATCATCGTGGCCAAAACAAACGTTGATGTCTGCTGCTAGCATCTCTTTAACGCGCGTTACACCGCGGCGTTTCGGGTAATCGTCGAAACGGCCCTGTAAGTGAATGTTCACTAACGGGTTTGCCACGAAGTTGATACCAGACATCTTCAATAGACGGAATAGGCGAGATGCGTAAGCACCGTTGTAAGAGCCCATTGCAGTCGTGTGGCTAGCGGTTACTTTCTCGCCCATTTCAAACTTATGAGCAAGAGCTGCTAATGTTTCCACAAAGCGAGACTGTTCGTCGTCGATTTCATCACAGTGAACGTCGATCAGACAGTCGTACTTACGTGCAAGCTCGAACACGTAATGCAGAGATTCAACACCGTATTCACGAGTGAATTCGAAGTGAGGGATAGCACCGATAACGTCAGCGCCGATCTTCACTGCTTCTTCAAGCAACTCTTTGCCGTTAGGGTATGAAAGGATGCCTTCTTGAGGGAATGCAACGATCTGGATGTCGACCCACTCTTTCATCTCTTCACGAACTTCAACCATCGCTCTTAACGCAACGAGTGTTGGGTCTGACACATCAACGTGCGTACGAACGTGTTGAACACCGTTAGCTATCTGCCATTTCAGTGTTTGCTTGGCACGAGACTTTACGTCTTCGATTGATAGCAGTTCTTTACGCTCAGCCCAACGCTCAATACCTTCAAACAAAGTGCCAGAGATGTTCCAGTTAGGCTCACCAGCAGTTTGAGTAGTATCTAGGTGGATGTGCGGTTCACAGAAAGGAGTAACTGCAATGCCACCTTCAGCATCAAGGATGTCGCCTTGATGATTGATTTGCGCGCCATTATCGAGAATGCGAGAAAATTGACCATTTTCAATCAGAATCTGTTTCAAGCCTTCTTGGTCTTGAAGTTTCGCGTTCTTGATTAATAAGGTTGTCATAGTGTGTCCTTAAGCGGCCTGAGATTTCAGAGCTTTTTTGTTCAATAGAGGATTAAGCACGAGGTAACTGATTGCACCACCTAACACTGCGTTCAAAGGAACAACGCCAGGTAGGAAGTGACCAGCGGCTACGCCTGTTGCTACCGCGATAATGCCAGCCCAGTTAACGGTTTGGAACTCTGCATTTGCAAAATCTTTGTAACGTTTACGGTTCGCGAAGAAGTCGGCGATGATTACGCCACCAATTGGTGGAATCGCCAGCGAAAGGAAGGTTAACCAACCAACGAAGTTGTTGTATAACCAAAGTGCGAAAATCGTACCGATAATGCCGTTAATGATTGACATTGTAGTACTTGAGCGACCAGTGATGTTAGATAAACCCAAACCGGATGCATAAAGTGCATTTTCATTGGTTGTCCAGATATTCAAGCCAAGCACGATGATGGCTGGAAGCAGCAGACCTTGCGCGATCATCACATCTGAAATATCAGCCTGACCGGTTGCTGCTGCTCCTGCTGCGCCGAAGATAAACATCAGCGAGTTACCGATGAAGAACGCAACCATAGTAATTAATACTGCGCTTGCTGGCTTTTTACCAAAGCGAACGAAATCGGCCGTTAACGTACCCGCACTTACGAACGAACCTACAACCATTGCAAGAGCCATTGAAAAGTCCATTGGCGTCTCTGGTTTAATAAGTTGCAATTGCTCTAGTCCACCAACACTGTCTACCGCAGTCAGTACTGAGTAACCACCCAGAATCGCAATCGCAGGCACTGCAATCGCTGAAAGCACCATTAGCGCTTGAATGCCGAAGTACACTGTACCCGTCATCAATAAGCCAGATACGATAATCAAGGTGTTGGTATCAATGCCCGTTGCTTTTTGTACTGGAATAGCAAACATCGCAACACCCACACCAAACCAACCGACTTGTGTACCACCAAGTAAAGCAGAAGGAAGCCATGAGCCTTTAGTACCGAAAGAGAAACGAGCAAGGAGGTGGGTAGAGAGGCCAGTAGATGAGCCGATGTAGCCAAGAAAAGAAGTGTAAATACCGAGGATTAGGTTACCGATGAGAACGGCGAGGAAGAAATCGTTGAATGAAAGACCTGTCCCGAGTGAACCACCTGTCCACATACTTGCAGAGAAGAAAGTGAGTCCAAGCATTACCATGGTGAGTGAAGCGACTCCTTTCCTAGCCGATGTAGGAACCGGCCCTAGACTGTAGTTATTATCAGCAGCCATTTTTTACCTCCGCAAATGATCAAAATTAAAATTAACGGTCGCCGTATTGCAGGAAAACTTGCGCATTATGGTGATATAAATCACATAGTCAATGCTAATTTTGTCAATAATTGCCCATAAAAACCAGTTATTGCAGTAATTATCTTGTAAAACATAGGGTTATTTTCTGTCTTTATTTAAAAAAAACAAATAGAAAACGTTTTCTATAATGCGTTGGTTATCTGCTGTTCTTGGTTGGCTATGAATGCTTATTATTATACGTCTGAATGGGTGTCTGTATCGAAAAAGAGGGCGGTTGGCCAAACTGCAGGCAAAAAAATAGCCAATCGCAATAATCGCAATTGGCCTATATATTTTGTGAACAAGAATAGGTTCACTAACAACGTCAGTTGGCTAGGTGACCCTCGGCTTAAGAAGGGTCAATATATACATTGCAGTTAGTGTGCCAACTTTTAAAACCACGTAAAACGGCAGTTTTATAGCAATCTGGTGCGTATTTGAGCGTTTAATTTGCGTTTTTGAAATGCCTAATTGCAAAATGCAATTGCGATTTGCAACTTTAGAGTGTTTATTCGTTTTTCGGGTTTGTGTTCTTTCTGGCGACGAATGGTGAAATAAACAAAAAGCCGGTGCGATCTAAGAGCGCACGGGCTTGGGTATTGTTTCACCAATAGGAAGTATTAGATGGAGTAGAAGAAGTACAGTTGAGACTTCATTCTAATGATGATCCCGCGTATTACGTCTAGGAACGCCATAAAGCTGATAGGCTTCTCACCGCTTACCCACGCTAATCCGACAGAGCCAACAGGAATATCGTAACCCTCTGCCTCATCAATTTTTAAACGAACAAAGTGGTGCTTGTTCTGAAGGTTTTTGCCTGTGGTAACACGAACCTGCTCATCGATACCCAGCAAACTTGCTTGCGCTTCACCAGTGGCTTCTACAATGCCTTCTACGGTTGCAGAGAACACTTTTCCTGGGTATACCGCTGTCGCAAATTCCGCAGGTTGACCGACCTTAATATTACGAATCGCTTGGTGGTTAACTCGCATCAGCACGTACTTCTCTTCGGTATACATCTGGATACGAGGCATCATTGAAACACGCTGACCTTCACGAAGAATAAAGTTCGTTACAAAGCCGTCAGTCGGTGCCGTGACTTTGGTGCTGTTCAAGTCCCATTGTGCTTGTGCCAGTGTTGCCTTTGCTGAATCGACCTCAGTTTGCTTCTTGCTCACATTGGTTTCAGCTTTGTGGATGTTCAACTTCGCATTCTCGGCATCGACTTCTTTCTTGCTAAGCTGAGATTCCAATGTCGTAACGTTATACGTCGCTAAGTCTACCTTTGCTGTTTGTTGGTCGATGTCAGTTTCAGTGATCGTATGTTCTACCACTTTGTTTTGCTTCTGGTAACGATCAAGCGTCTTTGACTGCAGTACTAAGTCTGTTTTAGCCGAATCTATTTGTGCGACTGAAGCTTTGATGTCTTCAAGCGCCGATTGATAGCTGACTTTTGCAATGCTCACTTCTTGACGAGCTGTGTCTAAAGCGACCTCTGCAGATTCAAGTTGAACGCTGGCTTTGTCTCTTGCGATGACATATTTGGTGTCATCAATTTCGTAAATTAGTTGTCTTTCAGTCACATCCTGGTTCGGGTGGATGTGGACTTTAGAAGTTTTTCCCGACACATTAGTTGAATCGGGACGCAGCTGAATATGTGGAGACTGAACCACTGAGCCTCCCGATATTATCTTGAAGCTGGCTGATAGAGTGGATATTGAAAGGCTAGGTTCTCTCTCTAACTGGTTTTTCTCGGGGCACGATCTGGCGTCGTCTATACGCCGAGTTAACATCGGGTTGCACTGTTTGCAGTCCGGGGCTTTTCTATATGGCGCTCAAGTCGGTAATTTCATCAAATGGTGCTACGACAATCCTGCTTATACTGAGGTGGGTAAAGTTCATGACTCAATTCGAGTTGCCATCTTTATGATGAAGATATTAAGGCGTTACTTGGGAGACGACTTTACTCCCGCAGCCGTCTCTATCGCAGGTTATCGCGAGAACACTCAACTCTATCAAGAGTATTTTGGGTGCAATATTCAGTGGGGCCAGCCACGAACTGAAATCTGGATACCAAGCCAGTCGAGGTTATCGAGCAATCAAGCCCCTTCTAGCGGCAAGATGAGCTTGGCAATGAACTTTCATGACTTAGATAATTACCTCAACATGCCTGATGCCGCGGATGAGCATAAGGTGACCTATGAGATGATCAATTACAGTCGCCATTTCGGCCTGCCAACACTGCATAAAGTGTCGAGTTTGCTTGGGTTATCTGAACAGCAATTTCAACGTCGATTGCATAACTTAGGCATCAACTTTTCTACCATTATGGGCTATGCGTTAAGTAATGTGGCGGTGGAGTTGTTGATGTATTCAGTGCCAATAGATAAAGTCGCGACGAGGCTCGGCTATACCAATGTCGCGAGCTTTAATCGGATGTTTAAGAAACATCGAGGTTTGACACCCAAGCAATATGTTGAGCGCCTAAAAACTGGCCTGTAACTATTCAGAGCTAACTTATGGTTCGTTTATGGATCAGGCTGGACAAGTAAACCATCCCCCAAGTACTCAAAATGAAAGGGGCGGTGAGTGGTAACAGTGACAGTTCATGAAAACCAAGTGTGATGAGACAGCTTAACAGCATGCCTAATAGGATTAACGGCCAACGGATTCGCGGATAGGGCACAAGTGCTAAAGTGGCAAGAATGGCGTTGTACCCGTAAAGACCTTGAGCTACCAGTTCGTTAGAAGCGCCAATCAACCCGCTAAATACGGTGCTAATTATTACTGCGAGCATAACCCAAATGGCATGCTTGATATTGTTGAGTGCGATGGCGACTAAGATAACGAGCCCCGACAACGCATTTTCGATGAAGCTGACTTGGCTTATCCCTTTTAACAACGGGATCACCACTGTCGGCAGGTTGAACCACGAGTTAGCCTCAATACTGATGAGTGGCATCAGTGCGGAATCAGGTGCAGAAAACGCTGACAGCTCAAAGGTTGATTGGATAATATAAATCAGCCAAGTGGTGAGGATAAAGGCGCTAGTGTAACCGCGATATTTCTCAAAACTGAATACGATGTGGGCAATCGGCACCGTGAGTAATGCACCTAACGCAGTCACTAAAGCCAATAATGGTGTCACACCAAAAAAGTTACCGATAAATAAACCAATCAAAGCGCCATTTAGCGCGTACATTCCACTATCAATGTCGTCAACTGACTTGTTGGTGTTGGTGTACATATAGCCATAGAAAGCTAATGCATAGCTGCAACTGGCGCCAAGTAAGGTAAGAAAAGCCAGCGCCAGTGACTCAATAGAAATGGCAAGCAACAGCAAAGTCGACGTCATGATAGACAGTGTGAAATAGACTTGCCCAATGCCATTGAGCAAGCCTTGAAACGGCAGAATATCCTTGTTCGTTTTCATCGTCTGATTACATTATTGAGTCATGTTAAATTTTTGTAATTCAGATTGTATGCAATTTTATCAAGTTCACCATCTTCGAGTGTTAATTCTGATACCAGCGTTCACCATAAGCTTGTTGGTAATCTGGTGTTTCAATGATGCCTTCTTGTTCTGGAACGGTTTCTAACGGCCCAACAACAGTTCTATAGGGTAATACGCCAGCCCAAACTGGAATGTCCATATCGGCATCATTCACTCCATGTTTACCAATCTTCACGGAAGCTTCTGTTAAAGGTATCGCCAACAACTCGGTCGCAGTGAGTTCTTTTTCATTACTGAGCCTCACTTCATCGGTTCTGCCCGGTGCGATTTGCTCAATAAAGATATTCAACAAGCGATCCTTTTCTTGATTGTCATCGATGACTGAAAATGACCCCAATACCACAGCAGAACGATAATGCGCACTATGATGAAATGCCGAACGAGCCAGCACCCAACCATCGAACAAGGTGAACGTTAAACAGGTTGGTTCTCCCTTTTTTAGTCCTTTTAGTAGGCGACTGTTTTTAGCTCCATGAATGTAGACTATATCACCCACTCGCCACGCGAGCATCGGGATGACCATTGGTCCTTGTTCGCCCTGCAATGCAATGTGTGCGATTAAGCTCTCATCAATAATTTGGTGCAGTTTCTCTTGTTCAAATACGGCTTTGTGAGCCCCTTTTTTAATCGTGGTTCTTTTCGTGTTAGATAACATAATCGCTCCTTAATCATTGCCTTTTGATTAATGTAGCGATTAACTGGTCTATTAAATAGAGCCACTTTAAAACACTATTTGGATCCAGTTATGCAGCCTATCGATGTCGGTGATCTACAGTTAGACGAACAACACGGCACGCGTCAAACCGCCTTGTTCCACGCGATAAGAGAGAAGATCGTTCAAGATTTATGGAGCAAGGGCAGTAAGTTACCTTCAACACGTAAGTTGGCTGTCGAGTTATCGGTGAGTCGAAATACGGTGATTTATGCGTACGAACAACTGGTTACTGAAGGCTATATCGAGAGTAAGCAAGGCTCAGGGTTTTATGTCTCGGTTGAACAACCAGAACACTTTCTAAGTTTGTCTAAGCCAAACAGTGTTCAGGATCCGAAGGTCAAACAAACAGTCAGTAAACCGAGTACAAACATAGCGACACCTAACGACATTAACCGCAGCTTTGCCCCAGGAGTTCCTGACTTAGATGCGTTCCCTTTTGCGAAATGGCAGAGGTTGCTGCAACGTCACTCTACACGTCAGAACATTGCGGGCAATCAAGAGGTTCAGGGAAGCTCAGCCTTGAGGGAAGCGTTGAGTGGGTATCTTGCAAGCAGTCGTTCCGTTCATTGTAATGCCGACAGAATCATCATCACCGCAGGTGCGCAGCAAGCCATCTCAATCGGATTAATGGCAACGTTAGCGATGGGCGACAAAATCCTCGTGGAGGAACCCGGTTATCGACAAGTACATAAAATTATCGATCTGTTGAGACTAGAGTTAGAAGGTGTAAGTGTGCGTGAAAAGGTGGGGTTGGATATTGAGAAAGTGTTGGCCAGTAATGCTAAGGCTCTGTATGTCACACCGAGTAACCAATACCCAATGGGCACGACTTTAAATACTGAGCAGCGCCTTAAACTGATCGATTGGGCCAATCAACATCAGTCATGGATCATTGAAGATGACTATGACAGTGAGTTCCAGTTTGCTCATCGCCCTTATACCTGCATGCAAGGGTTGGCGGGAAAGTTGGGGTTCGATGATCGCATCATCTATGTCGGCTCTCTGAGTAAGGTTATGTTCAATGGCCTTCGATTAGGGTACTTAGTGGTACCAGAAAGTCTGGTGGCGAAGTGTCTTGAGATCAAAGACGCGCTTACTGGAGACACGGCGTCCCACACACAGGAAGCTTTGGCGGATTTTGTTCGAGAAGGCGACTTGCTGCGTCATATTAGAAAGATGCGTCGGTTATACAAACTCAAGTATGAAGCCATGATAGAAGCGATTGAAAGCGAGTTTAACGGTGATTTTGAAGTGATCAGTCAGGCAGCAGGGCTACATGTGACCGTGAAGTGGTATCAAGGTATATCTGAGACTGAATGGAGTCATAGAGCTGAGCTTGAAAATATCATCATTCGTCCGTTTGATTTTTATGAATATGGATCAAGTGATGCTCGTGATTGGAGTGGGGTGGTGTTGGGGTTTGGAAATATCCGATTGGCTGACATAAAGCCGAAGATCAAACAGATCGCTCGGCTTTTTTATCAGTAATATTGGTAGGGCTTGTTTACCATTTTCTGATTCATCACGAATCGAGTTACAACTTGTCGATAGAGACGGTGGGTTTACCTTTACCTAGCCACTTCCGCCAAGGGAGTGACAATGTCACAAAAACAGTCACAGCATAGAGCATCGACCAACTTAAACAGATAAACACCAAGGTACAGATGACCAATGAAAGCATGGCAGTGTATCTAGATGCGCCTGTTAGTAATCGGCAAGCGGCTAACATTGCGAGCAGATAAACCAGAACAAAAATACCGTTGGCGAGCTTGAGAAAGAACTCAAGGTCTAAATTAGACAGCTCACCAATCACACACGAAATAAGCACGACAAAGCCAATTGCTAACGTTGGGTAGAGCGGTACGCCGCGGCTGTTCAGTTGAGCCATTCGACTTGCAGGGCTGTGTTGGCGGGCCTGAGCCCAGATCATCCGAGACAGGCTTTGTGTGTAAAGGTTTAGGCTGGCAAAGCAAGCAAAGAACCCCAGCACGCTGATGACGGTTTTGAAGCCATTACCAAACAGTTGTTCTGTTACCCAAGGGATGGATGCGGCATCGAATTCAGATGAACCGAAAGCACCCAGCTTAAGAATCACTACTGAACAAGCCCAGTACACTAGCCCCGCAACAAAACAGCCTGCAATGATGGCGATTGGGAAGTCACGTTGTGGATTTTTGAATTCCTCTCCCATGTGAGCAAAAGCTTCTATTCCGACAAAGCACCAAAACATGACAGCTAAAGCAGCGCCGATAGACCACATTGAATTGGATGAGATGGCAGGAAGAGCAACATCGGTTGCCGTGATGTCGGCTTTCCAAACAAAAGCGCTGACTAAGGCAAAAATCGACAATGCGATCACGGTTTGCAGTCGGCCAGAAGATTTACTGCCCATCAAATTGACGGCAATAAGCAGGGCGACGGTAAAGGATTGAGCACCAAGTGGTGTATCGAGAGGTGCGGGTAACAATTGTTGAGCAAAACCACCAGCCAGTGCAATGGCCGCTGGAATACCGACAGGAATAACACTCACAAACAACCACGCCACGCTTGTTTCTAATCGCTCGCTAAACGCCTGGCGCACAAAATAGGCAGTACCACCTGCATTCGGGTAGCGTTTTCCTAATGATGCGAAGGTCAGTGCAATCGGGCAAATAGCGATAAACAGGATTAACCAAGCGAGAAGAGACAACTGTCCTGCAATGCCTGCTGCGATCGCAGGGATCATAAATAATCCAGTGCCTAGCAAGGTCGTCGAGAGTTGTCCGATTCCTGAAATAAGCGTGATTTCTTGTTTGAGTTGTGTCATTCGCTCTCCTAGCTATTTGATTCTGGTCACGGTCTTCCAGTAACTTTCTTCTGGTGTGTGAGAAGTTATGATTGAGAGCATACATTGTTGACATCAATAATACAGCTAGCGAAACGTCGTAAGACACCGTCATTTTAACGGTATTAATCCGATTCAGTGTGAAAGTGTCGGCTGTCAGAATGGCTGTTATAAGTAGGAAAGTTGTGTCAAATTAGGCGTTATAAATAGAACAATAAATGAAAAGAATCAGAAGCATGGATAAATTTGATCGCCAGATTTTGGATATTCTCAAAACCAATGCACGATGCTCAGTGAGCGATATCGCCCGAGATGTCAGCCTCTCGCGCTCAGCGGTGAACGCCAGAATCAAGAAACTGGAAAGCGACAAAGTGATTACGGGCTACTGCGCTCAAGTGGCAGAACCCAACCAAACGAAGAATGTGTGCGCTT
The DNA here is from genome assembly GCF_041470505.1 of Vibrio sp. 10N.261.55.C5. NCBI lineage: Bacteria > Pseudomonadati > Pseudomonadota > Gammaproteobacteria > Vibrionales > Vibrionaceae > Vibrio > Vibrio sp. 10N.261.55.C5. Next base: position 22,331 of record NZ_JBFRMS010000095.1, on the reverse strand, counting down.
ATATCTTGTTGAAGTTCGACATGTCGAGTAGTGACCATAGTTGTGAGTCTTACGCGAAACAAATCCAGAGTATTGATGAGGTGCAATGGTGCCACTCTATTAACGGTGAGACAGATATGATGTTGTACGTGGAAGTGGAAAGCATGGAGAGCTTGAACCGAGTTCGCGATCAGCTGCAAAGTTACCCGGATCTTCGCCACTTAATGACTCATACGGTTTTGACCGAGTTTTTCAACAAACAGAATGCGACGGTGCATTCATGTTAGGCAATATCAACTTAAACCTACTGCGTTCACTGCATGTACTTCTTGAAGAGTGTCATGTGAGCCGTGCCGCCCAACGTTTGCATATCACACAATCCGCGGTGAGCCGTCAGCTCAGCCAGTTACGTGATTTGTGTGGCGACCCTTTGCTGGTCCGTGACGGCAACAAACTGGTGCCGACCAACCGTGCATTGCTACTCAAAGGTAAACTCGACGACCTGCTTGGCGAGTTTGACCACCTGTTAGATGATAAACCCTTCGAGCCGCAAGACTGGCAGGGTGAATTGGTGTTGTCTTCGAGTGATTATGTCGCTCAGTATATTCTTCCTGTGATTGTGGCAGAGGTGTCTGCTGAAGCGCCGAACATTAATTTGGCTTATCGATTGTGGCAGCCAAACTACCTTGAAGCACTGAACGAGTCTGGGATTCATTTGGCTTCCAGTATGTTTCCCACAAAGCCAGAACATGTCTCAAGTATCAAACTTGGTGAAGATAAGTCGGTGTGTTTGATGCGAAAGTCGCACCCGCTGGCTCAACAAGCGGTTTTGAGTGCAGAAGATATTGTTCACTACTCTCACATCAAAGTGACGGGTGGTGGAGATAAAGACAGTTACGCGGACATAGCATTGAAGAAGCAAGGGCTGAAGCGAAGAGTGGCTTTACAGGTTCCGTTCTTTTCATCTGCTGGTACTGTGTTATTGCAAGACGACTATCTGATGATCGTGCCAGAACATATCGCCTATAACCTAGGTCGACACCTCGATACTACCTACTTTTCGTTGCCATTTGATACGGAAATGCATACCTATTGGTTAATGTGGCATCCTAAATATGACAACGACTCTGCCCACAAATGGGCGCGAGAAAAAGCATTCCAAGCCATGCAAAAGTCGAGTTACAATATCAGTATGACTTGAAATCATAGGTGTGATGATAATCTTTGATTTCAAATAATACCTCCTGCGAATTATGGTAAGTGCCAAGTATTGAGTATTAAGCGTAGAGCGTTCAGCTGGAACGCTTTATTTTATTAGGAATGGAATGATGACAGTAACAATTTGGTTTTCTTTATTAGCGATTTGCTTGTTGGGTGCAATGTCTCCGGGCCCAAGCTTGGCGATGATCGCTAAACACAGTTTGGCTGGTGGCCGTATGAACGGGCTTATCGCAGCTTGGTCACACGCTGCTGGTATCGGTATTTATGCGTTCGCAACCATTGTTGGTTTAGCCGTTGTGCTTGAGCAATCCCCAATGTTATTTAAAGGTATTAGCTTAGCGGGGGCTGCTTATCTGCTTTATCTTGGCGTTAATGCGTTACGTTCGAAAGGTGGTGTTGCCGAGAAATTAGAAGCGGGTGAAAAGATGAGTTACATGCAGTCTGCTCGTGAGGCTTTCTTGATCTCTATCTTGAGCCCAAAGATCGCATTGTTCTTCATCGCTCTGTTTAGCCAATTTGTAGCGCTAGGTAATGAACTGACCAATCAAGTGATTATTGTCTCAACGCCGCTGATTGTCGACGGCCTTTGGTACACCTTTATCACCTTGGTACTGTCTAGCCCGTTGATTGTTGAACGTATTCGCTCGAAAGCTCAGTTGATTGATCGACTATCTGGCGTGGTGCTGATCCTGCTTGCTGTTCGCGTGGTGTGGACGATATAGCAGTAAACGATAAGAATAAGTAACTAGGGTCTGTTAACTTTTAGTGGTTAAATTTTGTTCGAGATAGAATCGTTTTAGGCGCGGCAAGGAGTATGTAGCCTAGTCATTCTAAGTTAATACTTCTTAACAAAGCATAAAACGATTCTAGCCGAACCCTTCGGGCAGCCTTTGTGGTTCATTTCTACTGCGTTATCGGCTTCTCATGTAGGCTAGCTACACTTCAAAGCCTCTGCCTTGTAGACATTTCCCACAAAGTGCTGCAAAAATCAGCTCTAAAGGTCAACAGACCCTAGACGTTCACCAGAAACGACACTCATTAAAAAAGGCTCACTAGACGTTATCTAGTGAGCCTTTTTGATTTCTCTGGATTAGCTTTTGGAAGACTTGAGCTTATTAGCCTTCAGAGTTCAGTACGGCATCTAGCTTCGCCATCGAGTCTGAGAAGTAGGGGTTGTAGGTCAAACGCGCATGGTTCTTCCCTTCTTCACGATAGCCCCAAGCTGAGTACCAAACCTCACTGGTTGCATTGCATTGTTCTTCAAACCCTTCTGCCTGACCATTGGAGCAAATCTTCTCGCTACCATTGATTCCGTAATAAGGGTTGTTTGGTGAGAACAGTAAGCCCATGTGAGAGCCGTTCGAGATGCGTTGCTCTGGGATCTTCATGCTGTACTGAACAGCGCGAGGATCCTCGAGAGTCGTCTCTCCTTGCCAAACCAACACATTGTTTGGATTCGGCATAGATTCAGTAAAGGCTTGCTGAACGTAGTTGGTGTCAATCACGCTGTCGCCTTCACTCATCATAACAAAAACTGGTTTATCGAAGTGTTTATCTTGTAAGTCACCACGTACGACTTCTGATGTCTCGTAGTAAACCGATGCACCATTCATTGGCAACGAGTTGTAACGCAACACATTGTCTTCAGGATCTTGATCCGCCCAAGTGACAAAGTAGCTTGCTAGTCCCGCGTATTGAACGGCAGACGAGCTCGGTTGAAACGCAGGTGAGAACAGCAGTAACCCAGAGATCTTTGGATCGTTCATCGCCTGTGAAGTCACGAGGTTCGCGCCGGTTGAATAGCCGCCTAGCCAAACAGAATCATACTCTTGCTCAAGTAACTTCGTATGATGAGCCACCACACCTTGCCAATCTTCTAGGCTCGGCTGCATTAAATCACCCACGCGACTGCCGTGACCCGGAAGTAATACGGTTCTCACTAAGTAACCTTGCTCTGCCAAATGGGTAGCGATGTCTTTAAATGAGTAAGGTGAGTCGCCTAATCCATGAACCAATAATACCGCCTTGCCGTTTGGCGAGGTTGGTTGATACTCGGTTGGTGAATTGAGTTGGATCTCGAGTTGCTTGTCTTCCGTCATGAACACGCGGTTTTTCAATAACCAATCTTGTGTGTCATTGACGTAGGCATCAAAGCTGTCTTGCTGATAGCTAGGCAAGTCTGGAGATGTTTCGTAAGCGGGTATCGGTGTCTCGTTGGAACAACCAACGAGACTTAAAGTCGTTAAGGCCAGCAGTGCTAGGAGGGGCTTTCTTTGCATTATGTAATCTTGTATCTGTTGTGCTTTCACTATGTCTGAAACTAAAGTTTAGGTTACTTTTTGCTTGAAAGGTCTTCGTATTCACCTTCAATAACACCGGCATCATTGGTTGATGACTGACGAGTGTTCATATGAGCTGCGAAACCTTGTTTCTTCATTTGATTCTGAATGCGCTTGCCAGTAATTAAAGCTGCAATAGCTAAAGGAATAGCAAGGATCAAGCTTGTGAATAACGCCAAAAGGCCAGTAAACAATGCAACAATCGTAACTAATATATTTTTCATATTCATTCCTCTTTTTCTATGTTGTTACTTTATCGCTTCTATTCTGAACGAAACATGAACGCCGTTAATAAATCTCTGAGAGTCACTATGACACGGATGTGTGCTGTTAGGGAGTTTATATGTAGTCATAATCACGCACTAAAAACATGGAATAAAACTAAGTTTAATAAAATCAATATGTTAAAAGTTGGCACGCTTGATGCTCTATAGGGGTTGGAATAAGTCACTGTAAGCAAAGTACTTACAGTTAATAAAAATTACTGGAGCCCTTATATGTTCTGTATTCAATGTGAACAAACAATTCAAACCCCAACCGTAAAAGGCTGTTCTTTCGCACAAGGTATGTGTGGTAAAACTTCGGAAGTATCCGACCTTCAAGACGTGTTGGTGCATTCTCTTCAAGGTGTTTCTTTTTGGGCCAATTTGGGCCGTGCGTGTGATGTTATTGATACTGAAATCGACGAGTGGGCGCCAAAAGCGTTTTTCGCAACACTAACCAACGTTAACTTCGACCCTGCTCGTATCATCGAATTCGCACAACAGTCCCATGAATTCAAGCAGCGTTTAGAGCAACAGGTTCGCGCGGCAGCGACATTGATTGGTTTTGAGATCCCAGCGCTTTCTGCTGCTGCTCAATTCGACCTTCCAACGGACTCTTCAGAGCTATTGGCGCTTGCCCCCCAAGCGGCGGTAAACCGTGGTCACGACTCTCAACACGAAGATGTGATTGGTCTTCGCCTTCTTTGCCTATACGGTCTAAAAGGTGCAGCAGCTTACATGGAGCACGCACGTGTTCTTGGTCAAACTGATAATGCTATTTTCGCTGAATACCATGAAATCATGGCGTTCCTAGGTTCAGATCCATCAGACCTAAAACAACTGTTAGATACGTCTATGCAGATCGGCTTAATGAACTACAAGGTCATGGAAATGTTGGATAAAGGCGAGACAGATACCTTCGGTCACCCTCAACCAACAACCGTGAATGTGAAGACGAAGCGAGGTCACTGTATCCTTGTTTCTGGTCACGACCTGCATGATCTAGAAAAGATCCTTCAACAAACGGAAGGCAAGGGCATTAACGTTTACACCAACGGTGAGATGTTACCTGCACACGGCTACCCTGAACTAAACAAGTACCCACACCTTGCGGGTAACTACGGCAGCGCTTGGCAGAACCAGCAAAAAGAATTTGCGAACTTCCCAGGTGCGATCGTAATGACATCTAACTGTCTGCTTAACCCAGATGTGGGCTCGTACGCTGACCGCCTATTTACGCGTAGCATCGTAGGCTGGCCGGGTGTTGCTCACCTTGAAGGTGACGATTTCAGTGCAGTGATCGATTGTGCTCTTGCGCAAGAAGGCTTTAAGCATGACGAGATCGAGCAAATGATCACTGTCGGTTTTGGTCGTAACGCCTTGATGGAAGCAGCGCCTGCGGTTGTTGAACAAGTGAAAGAAGGCAACATCAAACACTTCTTCCTAGTGGGTGGTTGTGACGGCGATAAATCTGAACGTAGCTACTACACAGATTTCACAGCTCAAGCGCCAGAAGATTCAGTAATCCTGACATTGGCATGTGGTAAATTCCGTTTCAACAAAAACCAATTCGGCGACATTAACGGTATTCCACGTCTGCTCGATGTTGGCCAATGTAACGATGCATACTCAGCGATTCAGCTTGCTCTTGCGCTGTCTCAAGAGTTTGATTGTGGCATCAACGAACTACCACTAACACTTGTTCTTTCTTGGTTCGAGCAAAAAGCGATCGTTATCCTGCTTACTCTGTTCGCACTGGGTGTGAAAGGTATCTACACAGGCCCAACAGCGCCTGCATTCCTAACTGAAAACCTACTAAAGATTATTCAAGACGAGTTCGATATGCGTTCTATCTCAACGCCAGAGCAAGATCTTAAAACAATCTTAGCGGCTTAATCTAAGCCCACTCCCAAGCCCCGTTGTTGCTGTTCTCTAGGAACGTGCAGCGGCGGGGCTTTTTAGATTTAATTCTTTAGTATCAGTGAGGTGTGTGAACTATGTATGCATGGTCGGATAGCGATTCAATCAATTTAGTGTGTTTAAAGAAATGGCACGAGACGCCAGATACGGTCAGCTTTGAGCTTGGCAGTATTCCACAAGATTTACATTTCAATTTTAAGCCCGGTCAGTTCATCACCTTGGGTTTAGATATGCCGACGAAAACGGATTACCGTGCTTATTCCGTGGCTTCTTGCCCCGAAGATAACCGCCTGAAGTTGACGGTCAAGCGTGTGGAAGGTGGCTTGGTTTCGAACTTTATTGTTGATGAGCTTGATGAAGGTGACGAGGTTTCTGTGTTGAAGCCGGCAGGCTCGTTTAACTGTATTGATTGCATGCCAACGGCAACAAAGAAAGTAACGCTAGTGAGTGCGGGCTGTGGCATTACACCCGTAATGGCGATGGTAAAATATTGGCTGTCTCAAGACAGTGACAGTGACATTGAGATTGATTTCGTCCACATGGCACGCAACAAGCTTGAGACTATCTACTTTCAAGAACTTCATCAGCTCGATGAATCACATGCGAATTTCAACTTAAAACTGCTGTTAAAAGACAACGAAGGAACAACCGCCCCTCAAGGTCGTTTAGATAAAAACTGGTTGGTGAAACTGAGCCCAGATATCTTAGATAGAACGGTTTACCTGTGTGGGCCTGTCGGCTTCATGCAAGATATTGAGAGTTATCTGAAAGAGCTTGAGTTCAACATGGATAACTTCTATCAAGAAAGCTTTACTCCTGCTACTCAGGATGCTCAATCAGAAGCGTCAAACGCCGAAATTGCTGACGATACGAATAGTGCTGTTAAGGTATTTGTGCCTGCGTTCGGCGCTGAAGTTGAAGCGGAAACTGGCACACCATTGGCGGATTCATTAGAAAAAGCAGGCGTTCCAATTATTATCGCTTGTCGTAGTGGGATTTGTGGTTCGTGTAAATGCAAAGTGACCAAAGGATCTGTGGAATCAAGCAGCCAAGAAACATTGACGCCAGAGCAGATTGAACAGGGCTACGTGCTTGCATGTTCAAGCTCGATTCAGTCAGATGTTGAGGTTGAGTTATAACAGACGTAAAGCTGTGCAAGAGTGATGAAGACAAGATCTTATTATAGCGATAAAAGTTAGGGCGCTAGATGTAAAAAGGCCACCTAGATCAGTTAGAGAGAGCAGATCTAAGTGGCAACCCTCTTGTTTATACGGGGGAGTAAAACAAAAGGGGTTGCGAAGTCCATACAGACTTCGCAGATATAGTTATTATGTTGTGGAGCTTGTTGTGATGGACGTATCTACAAGAGCGAAGTTAATTAAACTTCTGGGTATGTCTTGTAGCGTACACCCATCATCTGTTCCATACAGTGAACAACTTGGCAGCTGTAGCCAAACTCGTTATCGTACCAAATGTACAGCACGGCACGGTTGTCTTGTGCGATAGTCGCCACACCGTCAACCACACCTGGGTGACGAGAGCCAACCAAGTCGGTAGATACAATCTCAGTCGAGTCTGTGTAATCAATTTGTGCAGACAAAGCAGAAGACAGCGCCATTTCACGCAGGTACTCGTTCAACTCTTCTTTGTTTGTGCCTTTCTCAAGGTTTAGGTTCGCAACTGCCATTGAAACGTTTGGCGTAGGAACGCGAATCGCATTACCTGTTAGCTTACCTTCCATTTCCGGCATCGCTTTTGATACTGCTTTAGCAGCGCCAGTCGATGTCAGTACCATGTTCAATGATGCAGCACGACCACGACGATCACCCGAGTGGAAGTTATCGATTAGGTTTTGATCATTGGTAAATGAGTGCACCGTTTCGATGTGACCAGACAGCACGCCAAACTTGTCGTGAACCGCTTTCAATACTGGCGTGATTGCGTTAGTAGTACAGCTTGCTGCAGAGATGATGGTGTCTTCTGGCTGAATAACATTTTCATTCACACCAAATACCACGTTCTTGATGTCGCCTTTACCTGGTGCAGTCAGTAGCACTTTCTTCGCACCGTTACACGCAACGTGTTGGCTCAGGCCTTCCGCGTCACGCCATACGCCTGTGTTATCAACCACAAGTGCATTTTCAACACCGTAAGCCGTGTAATCCACTTCTTCTGGTTTGTTTGCGTAGATAACTTGGATGAAGTTACCGTTAACGATGATCGCTTTGCGTTCTTGGTCTACAACAATGCTGCCGTTGAATTGGCCGTGTACAGAGTCACGACGAAGCAGGCTTGCACGTTTTTCTAGGTCGCCATCTTTGCCGCCGCGTACAACGATTGCACGTAAACGCAGTGGGTACCCCGGGCCACTTTTCTCGATCAACAGACGAGTTAGCAGTCGGCCAATACGACCAAAACCGTACAATACAACGTCACGAGGTTCTGTCATTGCATCGCCTTCAAGCGATTCGATAAGTGCAGTTTGTAGGAAATCATCCAACCCATGTGTGTCTTCGCGATCTTGCCAGAATGAATGCGCAAGGCGACCAACATCAATACGACATGGAGATAAGTCCATAGAGAGAAGGTGTTGAATAATAGGTTGAGTCTGTTCTGCTGTAAGAGGAGAACCAGTGTAACGTTTTGCGATGCGGTGAGCTTTGATGATGTCGATAGTTGTCGCGTTAACTAAGGTCTTACCAAAGAGGATAACTTCTACGCCTTTTTGACGGTATAACTGACCTAAAGTTGGAGCGATGGATTCAGCAATGGTTTGACTAGTTTGCCAATCTAGGAGGTGCTTTTCGGGACTCATCTTTACTCGGGACCTTTCACGTTAAGTTTCTGCATTCATGGCGGTTGTAGGGAAGCCAATCAGCATAGGGGATTTGAGGCATCAGTCTGTGGTCTTTATTGCCACTTAAATGTGCTGATATACCTTGTGTGTAACTTGTAATTTTTATGTGGCAGGATTGTAAGGTACGACGGGTTATTCTGCTAGGAAAAATAAATGCAGACAAAATATCTGCAAATTGGCTTTATATTAGCCATAAATCAAGATTTGAACGTCGATAAAGACTATTGACTTTAATAATCTGTAGAACTTATTTTTCGTCAAAAAATACTCAATTCAAAGGATAATATGTAATACAGGTCATATTGAACATTAAAGGTGTGATCGCTAACTCAAGTTACACGTAAACAGTAAACGATAAATAAGGGAATTAACGAGTATTGATGTTTGACCTTTGAATAAGCCTAGCTTGAGTGTGAAAAGTGCATCACGCAAACGATTGGATGTCACAATTTTAACCTAACTATCCACTTTGTTAGCACGCAGAGTCATTATTCACAGTCTAGTTGAGCCGCAGAATGTGGATGTGTACTTGTTATGCCGGTGATAATAACTGGAGAAAACGTCTTTTGTTTACATTTTGCTCACTAAAACCTCGCTTGCTTACATCTCATTTGTAGAAACCTCCTCGAGTAGACCTCTCTCACGTAACGTTCACTTGTCTAAAATCGGCTTGTCTCAATCTCACTTAGTAAAGCAGACTCCTCCGCTTTAAAGCCCTGTTTTGGATGCCTGTTGATTCTAATTTTTCGTTCTGGGCTCAGAGTATCATTTGTTCATATCCAATTTGATCAATAACCCCCTGTTAATGTCCTATTCTTAATTTGGGTTAGGTAAATTACTTTCGGGAAGGGAGTCGTTATAAAAATGATAAACATGTCAATTAGATGGCGTCTTATTTTTCTTTCCACGGTTTCTGTACTCATTATGTTCGGGTTTACAGTGAATGAAGTGCTTAAGAACGATGAGAAGATGAATCACCTTGAAACAACGCGTATTAAGGTCGAAGCGCTTCAATTTTTTAATACGGTTTCAAGTGATGCTTATCGATGGTTGGTGCTGTCTAATGATTCCCCTGAGAAAGGTCAGTTGCTTTTAACACTGCAATCAGAGCTGGATAGACTGACTCAGTATGGAATGCGACTTCAACGGTTCGACAGCAATTGGAGTATTGACCCTCAGTTAGCTGAATTGAAAAAGTTGTTGATGATCCTAGCTAGTACACCTGAAACGACAGACAGCAGAAAATTGACAGAGCGCGCTTTCGACTTGTTAAAAGACGTGCTGATGGAGCTGTCCGAATATCGCATGGCTTTAGTCGATGGCAATATTGGTCAAGCGGAAGCGATGTTTATCAATCTTACGCATTATGTGTTTTGGACTCAGAGAGAAGCGTGGTTAAGCTTCAGTTTGTATCGCTCGCCCGAGCTAAGAAATCAATATTTATTGAGCTATGTAGGTGCGCTAGAGAGGCAGCAACAGTTGCTTGATACATTTTTCCGCTCTGATACTCGTTCACCTGAAATTAGGCAACTGCTAAACGCGGTTGCCAAAGATGATTTTCAAGACAAATTTATATCTCGAATCCTCAAAGGGGACTTTTCATCACCCGAAATATATCAACACTTGAAAAGCTTAGAGGTTAAAAAACGGGCTATTTCAAACGCGATTGGCGCTTACACCAATCAAATACAGTTTGAACTGACCAAGAATATCGCGTTGCAGAAAAGGCAAACCTTGGTCATGACGTTGCTTATACTCATCGCTTCTGGTGTTTTGATGTGGCTTGGGGTTGCGACATCTCTGCGCTTAAACAGAAACCTGTCGATTATCTTGAAAGGTGTGTCGGAATGCGCTGATAGCTACGGCCAGCCAAAGGTGATTCGTATCCAAGGGAACGATGAGCTTGCCGAGTTCACTGAAACCCTAAATCGAGTGATGGAACGCAACTATCTGCACAACAAAGAGTTGATAACAGCAAAAGAAGACGCGATTTCGGCTAACAAAGCCAAAAGCGCATTCTTAGCAAATATGTCACATGAAATACGCACGCCACTTAACGGGATCATTGGCATGGCTGAGATCTTATCTCAAAGCCAACTGAGCCCAAATCAACAAGAAGTACTGGGGGATATCGAATCGTCCTCTCACTCTTTACTGGTGCTGCTGAATGACATACTCGACCTGTCTAAAATCGAGTCGGGTAACTTGATGTTGTCACCACACAATGCTGATTTGCGAGAAGCGGTTTATGACTCTGTGAGTGTGATTCAGTCGAAAGCGATAAGTAAGGATATTGAGCTCGACATCAATATCGATTATCAAACGCCGTCACAACTGTTTTTCGATGAGTACCGCGTGAGACAGGTGCTGACCAATCTGCTTTCTAATGCCATCAAATTTACATCTAAGGGCACAATTACAACTGACATTGCTTATACACCTATGTCTATGGGCAGGGGCAAGCTTGAATGCAGCGTGTCTGATACCGGGATTGGGATTGAGCCCGAGAAGTTAGAGTCCATATTTGAACCTTTCACTCAAGAAGATGGCAGCATTACCCGTCAATTTGGCGGTACGGGGTTAGGGCTTGCGATTTGTCGACAGCTTGTTGATTTGATGGGTGGTTACATTACCGCGCGTTCAGTGAAAGGAGAGGGCTCTACATTCACTTTTTGTTTGTATGTCGATGTTGTAGAAGCGCCTGTTCAAACTTTCGATAACCTGAGCCGAGCGACCATCATCTCGAACTCTTTCAATTACCTCGATCAGCTCGTTAAAGAGTGTGAGCGTTTGAATGTTCGAGCCAATGTGGTGTCATCCATTGCTGCCCTTAGTGAAAGTGTAAAAGAAAGTGACTTCATACTTTATTGTCATACCTTGCACCACTCTATGGAAAAAGATCTTGCGACGTTGAAGGTGATATATCCTCTTGCTCGCGTCATCGTTTGTCAGCATCACCTATTTAAAACCAACCTAATCAGAGAAACGGTCCACTCGACTCATACCTTGCCATTCTTGGGCCGACGTTTCTTAACCAGCTTACAATCTCTCGATGTGGGCGAAGAGCAAACGCCTCAAGTGGAAGCAAAAGATGAAGAAGTTCGTTCTCTGAATCGACGCATTTTGATCGTTGAAGACAATCTGATGAATCAAAAAATAGCGAGCTTCTTCCTTGAGCAAGCGGGTTATGAATATTTGATTGCCAGTAATGGCCAAGAAGCGGTGGATGTCATCACCCAAGGAGCTCAGTTTGATGCGGTCTTAATGGACTGCATGATGCCTGTTATGGATGGTATAACGGCGACTCGTGCGATTCGTCAGTGGGAAGCCGATCAACAAGTCACACCATTACCCATCATAGCTTTAACCGCCAGTGTTCTAGAAGAAGACATCAAAGATTGTTTTGAAGCCGGTATGAACGCCTACTTACCTAAACCCTATAAATCTCACCAGCTGTACGATCTTTTCAGTAGCCTTGATATTGTCTAGGGCTCCCGTATCAAGGCTAGCGCGGCGCTACTTAACGAACTTCCAATCCAAGGTTGTATTGTGCAAGGCAACGACCGACATAGCTGATGTTCAGCAAGGCTGCGACTAAGATGGTGCTGATATGGGCGACGATTTGAATTGGCAGTGAGAAGTGATCGGCCATTGGATAAGCAACAATAATACTGAGAAGCATAAGCAAGGTTGTGATAGCTAGACTGAAGTTTGAAACAGAAAGCAGAGTTTGAAAGCGTTGAGTCATCGTCTTCATATTGAATTCCTAATTGCTATTAATAATTATGATACTTGTTATTAATATCAATTAGCGTTCCAGTTTTAATTTACATTTAAAATCATAATCTTATGTAATTTCGCTTGTTTTTAGAGTCTAAGTGACACGTGCGAATTGCAGGTCTTTATGACTTGATCGTGTTTCTTTACCATTGTCTAAACCCACAAGTATCGATGTGGAATCGAACACCTGAATATAAACCAAGCCCAACATTATTTTTTTGCCCGAATTCCGAATGAATATTTTTAAGTTTCACGTGTAGATCTTCGCGAGTAATGTCATTTGCAGGCACTAGGTCTAAGGCACAAAACTCTAAGTGCTTACTTCGCAGTGCACCACCAGCTTGTTGATTGTAGATATCGGTTCGCTCTCCAGATACTGGTATAACAACACCGATTTCAGGCTCAATATATTGTTGTATGTACTTCAGGGTATTGATCATGTTTGGCACATGTTTCTTATTTGGGAGGGTAAACAAGGTTGTATTACTCATTGCCCAATCCGTCCCTTGCAATAGAACGAGATGCAGAGGCATGCTCTGAGTAACGCCATTGTCCTTGAGTTGTTGTCCGATTGCTCTCACTTGGTCTTGAGCGTGATTGAGGAGCATCCAACCTCGAAATGCTGATCGGGTCGGAACCTTGTAGCCATGAACATCGACCACGAGATCGTCATAAGTGATTTCGGTTTCTTCGGTATAAAGTTTCTCAAATTTTTCAGGGTAAGGTTGTGTCGTTGATAACGCCAAGGTAATCAGAATACTTCCGTACATAAAGTCTCTCCATCGCTAGTGTACACTGGTTATTTAGTTTGATACTGCTGTTGAGTTTCATTCATTTTGCTTAGGTACGCTTAAGCCTAGACGGTTAGGTTTAGATGCTTAAGTATAGACGCTGGAGTTTAGGTAAAAAAAACCCACTACTAAGAGTGGGTTACTAACATTGTTACAAGTAAATTAGCGAGGTTAGATTACTTCTTACCTTGGATTTGCTTGTCTTCTTCTGTCAGTTCACGAATGCGACGGCTGATGTCACGGCGAGCTTTAGAAATCTCAGCGCTCTTGATGATGTGGTCATCAACACGGTCTTCGTAGTCAGCTTTCATATTTTTGATAATGCCTAGGATCTCGTCGTGAGTCATCTCTGGCTTGATGTAATCAAGTAGGTTATCAAGAAGGTCGACACGCTTACGGTTGTCACGAACTTTCTTTTCGTTGTCTAAAAGTTCACGCTTAAGTTTGTTCTTACGTCGTGCTTGGTTAACAATTTCAAATACGCTGCTCATAGATTCCTTTTCCTATTCGTCAAATACGTTGTCTGCTTCTGATTAAAGCACATCAATTGATGATGTAACAGTCTTTAGATCAAAGCAAAAGTAAGGTTGTTTAATTATTCGTCACTCTCGCTGATGTGTGATTGTTTTTATCTTACCGTTCAAGTTAGTATCCCATGTAGATACTGCATTGATACGAAATGTGAAATGAATCAACAACAATTGGAAAACGAAGAATTGGACGAGAATGTCACTGAATCTTCAGCAGAACAAAACAAGCTTCGTGATGCGTATGTACAAGAGCGTACTTATTTGGAAGTCGTGGAAATAGAGCTAAACCGTTCTAAGATCATAATGATTGATGAACAGGGCAGAAAGAAACGAGTACCAATTTTGTCTGAACACTAGTTACTGCATTGTTAGGTGTTGAGATGGAATTATCAAAATAATAAAAAGGAAAAACGATGAACACAGTACTTTCCCCAATTGAAGCGAGAATTATCGGTTGTTTGATCGAGAAAGAAGTCACTACTCCCGATCATTACCCACTGACACTGAACAGTTTAACCACGGCATGCAATCAAAAGAGTAACCGTGAACCTGTTCTCTCTCTTTCTGAGTCAGATGTTTTAGATGCAGTTGATGGTTTAATCGGACGTCGCATGGTGAGTGATGAGAGCAGCTTCAATAGCCGTGTTAATAAGTATCAGCATCGTTTCTGCAACACTGAGTTCGGCGATCTGCAATTTACAGAGCAAGAGCGTGCAATCATCTGCTGTATGTTACTGCGCGGTGCGCAAACACCCGGTGAACTTCGTACTCGAACGGGTCGCCTTGCAAACTTTAGTGATGTGAAAGAAGTAGAAGCAACATTAGACAAACTCGCTGCAAGAGAAGCAGGTGCCTTGGTTGTGAAGCTGCCACGCGAAGCGGGTAAACGTGAATCACGCTACCAGCATTTGTTGAGCGGTGAAGTGGACGTTGAAGCGTTTGCGATGGCATCAGTAAGCGCGGCTGCCCCCTCTGCAACGAGTGAAAAGTTTGAAGAGCTTGAGTCTGAAGTTGCAAGCCTACGAGCAGAAGTGGCAGAGCTTAAGGCTCTGGTTGAATCACTGCTTTAAATGTCAGATGCTGATAAAAATGCGGATTGGGTCGTGTACTTGATCCGCAATCGTCACAATGCCCTTTATTGTGGCGTGACGAACAATCTAGAACGTCGATTTGAACAACATCAAACCGGTAAAGGCGCCAAAGCTTTAAAAGGTAAAGGCCCACTTAAGCTGGTTTGGAGCTTTGGTGTTGGCTCAAAAAGTGAGGCGTTGAAAACCGAATACGCGATCAAGCAGTTGCCCAAATCCCGCAAAGAAAAACTGGTATCACTCAAACTGATTATTGAGTGGCAAAAAGACAAAATTCAATATATCGAAGTCTCATAATTCATAGCTAAAATGTTTGTTATTGATTAAATCTTAATAGTGTAAGGAGCTATATCGGCTCTAGCTAAGCTTATGAATTTAAATGGTAATTACTCTTACCGTGAATGGGCTGAAATCATGATTCAACTCGTTGCTCTTAATCTCTATTCAAAATTAACATATTGCTCATTTAGAATGTCGTTCTAATTAGTGTTAGACGCTATCATTTATCATCGTTGTCCTACATAATATCCATTAGCCATACAAAGAGATGGTGTCATGCTAGGTTAAAAAATGAGCCAAAGTAGCTCATATAAAACGAGAAAAATATGAAACGTTTACTTATGTTGTTTGGACTTGCCGTATTTTCTGCGTCCGCTCTCTCCCATGGTACTCATGTCCTCAATGGATATTGGGAATACCAAGATTATCTTTCCAATTTTCCAGAACAAAAAGCATTGACCGATAAAATGGTCGAGGCTGTACAAAATCACCCTGTGCCACTGAGAAGAATTCAAGACGAGCCAATTACGATTTCTGTGGTGTATCCGGGTCAACAGATCTCGGATTACTGGGTTCGTAATATTCAAGCTTTTGAGAAGCGTCTCGATAGGCTGAAGATTCGCTACCAAATAAATCAAGTATTTACCCGTATTAATGCTGATCTCGCACAGCAGAGCATTTCATTGCAAGAAGCGATTGAAAACAAAACGGACTATTTGATTTTCACGCTAGATACCACGCGCCACCGCAAGTTTATTGAGCACGTGTTGACCTCCACAGATACTAAGTTGATTCTGCAAAATATTACGACGCCAGTGCGAGCTTGGGCAGATAGACAGCCATTTATGTATGTGGGTTTTGACCATGCGACAGGCAGTTTAAAACTGGCGGACTATTTTAAACAAGTAAGTCCGCCAGACAGTAAGTATTCTGTTTTGTATTACTCACAAGGCTATATCAGTGATGCGCGTGGAGATACTTTTATCCATGAAGTGAATACGGATACCAACTTTACCCTTAAGTCTTCGTTTTACACCAAATCAAACAAAGACAGTGGCTACCAAGCGGCTAAAATCAGCATAGAGAACGATAAGGATCTAGACTTTATCTATGCATGTTCAACGGATGTCGCTCTCGGTGCAATGGAAGCGATTCGTGAATCGGGCCAAGACATCTTAGTGAATGGTTGGGGAGGCGGCTCTGCTGAACTTGAAGCCATTGCAAGGGGCGACCTAGATGTTACTGTCATGCGTATGAACGACGATACAGGCATTGCAATGGCAGAGGCGATCAAGTGGGATCTAGCCGGTTTGGAAGTGCCTACCGTTTACTCTGGTGAATTTGAAATTGTCACCAAGGAAGATTCCCCAGAACGTATTTCAGAACTTAAACAGCGAGCATTTAGGTACTCAGGTCACTAATGAAGAAAAGTTACGCCAGTACACCTAGAAACACTTTAGCTAGACTCATTACGCGTATCGTTATTTTGGTGATAGGCGTGATGGCACTTGGCGTGCTTATTCATAATTATGAAACCAGCAGTAATATCGTACAGCAAGAGACGAATCGAACGGTACAGCAAACCTCAAGCCTGATCCAAAACATGTTTGATTATCGTTTGTCGGTGCTGCAAATCCATCAAGACAGTAGCTCACACAGTGAAACTCTCAGAGAGTACTTTGATACGGGTAATGACGAGACTCTGAGCTACTTTTTCTTTGGTGTTGACCAACGTGAACCGGATCATGCACCAGATTTACGCTTTGTCTCAACCCACGATGGTTTGGCTTGGGAAGACGGCAACAGTCAATTTTATGGTTTGGATGAGTCCAACTTAAAGCATATTTCTGATGAGGTTTCGTTCAGCAGTAATTGGCATTTTATTAAACTGAGGACAGATATAGGTAAGCGTCACTTGTTGGCTCGCCGCACCCCTATTGTTGATAACGCTACTGGGGAAGTCCTTGGTCAACTCTATATCGCCATTGTGCTTGACAACAACTTCTCTTTGGCTGAGTCAATCCAACAGGGCAGTAATAGCGAAAATATCGTGATTGAAGCGCACGGTACACCGGTGACATCGACATTCAGTGGTGATGAAAGCTACACCATTACTGACATCCTCAATTACCAAATGTACGAACAGTTGCCGCGTCATTTCGTTACCATCGCAACCATTAAGATTAATGCTGTTGAAACTCCTTTAATCATTCGAGCTGTTCAAAAAAATAATAATTTCATTGCGTTAGAAGAGAATTATCAGCGTGCGATCATCGTGGTGATTGTGGTGATCATATTGATGTCTTTTTTTGCTCGAACTTGGATTCAAAAGAGAGTCTCAGCCGAGCTTGATAAGTTAATGGACTTTACTCGTTCGGCAAGTGCTAGCGAAGAGTACAACAAGTTCGATGGCTCTAACATTTTCGAATTTCACCATATTGGTTGTACTCTTGAAGACACCTTTGAGCGCTTATCTGAACAGAATCAAAAATTCCAAGATCTCTTTAACTTTGCTCATTCGCCTATCTTAGTTTGGTCTGAAAAAGGCGATTTGATTCAGATGAACCCCGCCGCTCGCATGGCGTTGTTCGATGCTGATGACAATTATGGTCCAATTGCCCAAGAGTTTGAGCAGCGAATGCTGCCTAATATTCAAATGGTGGTTCAGGGTTCTAAACTGACGGGTATTAACGTACCCATTGGTGAAAAGGTGTTTCGTTGGAACATGTCTGCTATTCGCGTGGAACACGGCATCACAGGAGTGGTGGTACAAGGGCAAGATATTACTAAGCTTATCGAGGCGGAAAGACAGGCTGATCGAGCAAGAGAAGAAGCTGAGCATCTTGCGAATGTGCGAGCAGACTTCTTAGCTAAGATGAGTCATGAGATTCGCACGCCGCTCAACGGTATTCTCGGTGTGTCTCAGCTGCTCAAGCGCTCTATGCACAATGAAGATAATCGCGAGCAGGTGGATGTACTGTGTAATAGTGCGGAACATTTACTGGCGGTACTTAACGATATCTTGGACTTCTCAAAGATTGAGCAAGGGCAGTTTAATATTCAAAAGAAAGACTTCCGTTTAGGGGAGTTAGTTAATACCTTAGACAGCATCTATCGACCGCTGTGTGAAGATAAATCCGTCGAATTTACCATTGTGAATCACTTGGTTGATGACATTGAAATCAATACCGACCAAGTACGCCTCAATCAGATCATGTTTAATCTGTTGAGTAATGCTTTTAAATTCACTCATCAAGGCGGTATCTCCGTCAGCTTTGAGATCGAGAGTATCTTTAACTCCGATCACGCCAGCTTGATCGTTCGAGTGAAAGATTCTGGCATTGGTATTGATGAAAGCAAAATTGATGCTGTTTTTGAACCCTTTGTTCAAGCCGAAGAGACCACCACTCGTGAATATGGTGGCACTGGTTTAGGACTTACAATTGTAAAAAATCTGGTCGATATGCTGGAAGGGGACATTCAAGTCCGCAGCGTGATAGGTCAAGGCTCAGAGCTCACGATAGAAATTCCTGTAGTCGTACACGCCAAGCCGCTATTAGTCGATGCTAAGCAACAAGCTGAGGTTGAGCCAGAGGCGTTGTTTAGTCGACCTTTGAATGTGTTGCTGGTGGAAGACAATCACACCAACGCCTTTATTGCTCAGGCTTTCTGTAAGAAATATGGCATGGTCGTCACCTGGGCAAAAGATGGCTTAGAAGCGATTGAGATGGCTAAGACGATTACCTATGACTTGATCTTGATGGATAACCAACTCCCTAATCTCGGTGGTGTTGAAACCACTCAGCAGCTAAGAGGTGAGATTGGTGTGTCAGCCCCTATTTATGCGTGTACCGCTGATGCTCAAGAGTCAACTAGAGACAGCTTTATGGCCGCAGGGGCGAATTACGTGATTGTAAAGCCGATTAAAGAAGAGTCGCTCCACCAAGCGTTTGTTCATTTCAAAAACTCATACTGGAATGACACAGAGCACTAGGCTTTAACTTAGTGCTCTTTAATGGAGTCTGTTGAAGAGAAGTAACTAATTTTCTGCCTTTATATCGAGCCAGCGACAAAGGCTTGTTCCAATAGCAGCGTTTTCAACTCATCACTCATATCTAGGTGTTCAGGGAATTGGATACCTAGCAGCCAGCCTTGTCTTTGCCTTTTCTTACTTACCACCTTGTAGACAAGATCGTCATCTAAGTACTCATTTAAGTCAGAATTAACTTTTATCTTCCAGCCGACATCAATATCTGATTGCTGGGTAAGATAGATACCGCACCCTGACGCTGAAAAGTCGACTAGTGTGGCATCCAGCGACAAGGTATCAAAAGTGACTTCACAGCTGAGACGTACTTTATACCTTTCGTGTTCACGAATAGGCTTGGTTGCAAAGTTTGAGGGTGGGCGAATGAAGATTAGATGTGCTGGAGAGGTGATATGAGCCAGTACATTGGTTTTGAACGCGACAATGTGCCCAAGTTCGGTGTCGGTAATCGCACGAACAATAATATCAACGTTTGTGAGCTTTCTCAGCGTCAGTGCTTCTGTCGCTTTTTGCGTAAGCTCTAGGATGAGGTACTGATCTTCTTTGTGTCCGATATAAAGTGTACTGATCTGGATTGAGTCGTCTGGGCCAAATTCCAATACACCTGCTGTTTTTGTACCTGGCTTTAGGTATCTGAACAGTTCTAAGTTTTTATCTTTATGCATATTCGTTACTGAACAGTGTTAATCGTTTGATAAAATAATATAACGCCCTGATAAAACTATGTCATTAGTTTCATTGAAGTAATTAGCAGCGTACAACAAAAAAGTGAATCGCTATCTCAAGTAAACAACGGCTTACTCTTGTCGTAAAACAAGATACACTGCTGACAGATATATACTTGATGGAGAAATAGTAAATGGAACTGGAAACCTTATTGAATACTCTGGCTGAAACCCCAGAGGCCGTGCAATTTGAAGATACAATGCAAGTGATCGAAGCTCACTATGATTTTTCTGAGCGCGAATTTCGCAATGGTGAGGTAGTGAACGCTGCAGGGCAGAATAATGGTTCGTGTAAGATTTTTGCTTTTGGTTTAGAGCAAGGCCTATCAGCAGAGCAAACACTTGCTTGTTTTGGTCAATTTTATCGTAACGACGTGCTAGGTTTTCCTGAGAACAGCGACCATCAAAATATTCGTAACTTTATGGTTCATGGCTGGAATGGTATCCAGTTTTCTCAGCCTGCGCTGGTTGCAAAAGTGAAGTAGACACTAACCAGGTAACGATTAGGTCGAAATTTAATCTCAGTATTTTGAAGCGAGAAAACAACCTCTCGCTTTTTTTGTCTATGTTGAACTGGCTAGGAACTTGCTATCCAGTAACTTACTAAATGGGCTCTAAACTACTGAACGGGCAGGGCAGACAAGCACTTACGACACATACAAACTCCAGCCTTTGGAATATCGCTAGTATCTCGTTTTTCTAACTCAAAACACCAACACGTCTCTTTGCCCGCACTGATATCGCATTGAGCTGGCTCATTACACTGTGGACATTGGTGAGTCGAACTCGCGCCACTAAGATTATCCATAACCGACGTTTGCTCTTCTTCAGATAAGCCTTTCCAACCTATAATTTCATCCATTGTTCGAAAGCAGCCACTACACATTCCGCCATTATTTTTACAAGCCGCTCGGCAAGGTGTTTTCATTTCTCTAACCTGTGATTCATTTGGGCTGAAATGTAGCATATTTGTTTCTTCTTGAAGAGCCGTTAAGCTAAGAAATTACTCAGTTAAATTTAGAAATGACCTCGTAATTTTTAGGCTTTTCATGTAGCATCTCGCCCCTTTTATTGAGTGGGGGGATATTATGTTTATTGGATTTGATTATGGAACAGCGAACTGTTCTGTCGCGGCGATGGTTAATGGAGAGCCAAGCCTGTTACCGCTAGAAGGTAACAACCACTATATTCCCTCAACCGTGTTTGCGCCTACTCGTGAGAGTGTTTCTGAACATCTATTCCGCCACTTGAATATCAAGCCGAGTGATGCGATCGGTGAGCAAGTACTACGACGTGCGATTGCGCTGAACAGAGAAGAGAGTATCGACTTAGTGCCAGAAGACATGGCATTTGGTCAGGCTGCGTTGGACTTATATTTAGAAGACCCTCGCGATGTTTATTATGTTAAGTCCCCTAAATCTTTCCTTGGCGCGAGTGGACTGCATGATGTGCAGGTGAGCTTTTTCGAAGATTTAGTGTGCGCCATGATGGCAAATATCAAGAATCAAGCCGAACTCACGACTCAAGAGCAGATCAAGCAAGCTGTTATCGGCCGACCAATTAACTTCCACGGTCGAGGTGGTGAAGAGGCGAACAGACAAGCTGAAGACATACTGTCTCGCGCAGCTAAGCGTGCCGGTTTCCTTGATATCGCTTTTCAATTTGAGCCCGTAGCCGCAGGCCTTGATTACGAAAGCACATTAACTGAAAACCAAACAGTATTGGTTGTTGATATTGGCGGTGGTACCACCGATTGCTCATTATTAGAAATGGGACCAACGTGGTCTGGTAAAGCGGATCGTACCCAGAGCTTGTTGGCACACAGTGGGCAAAGGGTAGGGGGGAATGACCTCGATATCTATCTTGCATTCAAACAACTGATGTCACCTTTTGGTATGGGCAGCAAAGGCATTTCGGGTATTGATATGCCACTGACTCAATTCTGGAACCCAATTGCGATTAATAATGTTGAAGCTCAAAAGAACTTCTATTCAAGAGAAAACCTAGCGGCATTAAAATTACTTCGTAAAGAAGCGTCAGAGCCTCAAAAGCTAGAACGTTTGATGAAGGTTTATCACGACACTTTGGGTTACGGTATTGTGCGTAGAGCGGAAGAGGCCAAGATTGCGCTGGCAGAATCCCCTCAATATCGTGCTGCGATTAATGTTGCCTCTGAACTGGTCGAGGTAGATATCTCAGTCGAACAGATGGTTGAAGCGATTGAAACACCAAAGTCTAAGATGATTGAGTTGGTTAAAGAAGCGATTCAACAAGGCCAGAAAAAGCCAGACGTAATCTACATGACGGGTGGTTCCGCTCGTTCACCGATACTTCGTGAAGCCGTACAACAAGCTGTGCCGAATGTACCGATTGTGAGTGGTAATTACTTCGGTTCAGTAACTGCAGGTTTAGCTCGTTGGGCTGAGGTTTGCTTCAAATAAGAGTTCAATGATGAGTTATGAAGGGCAACCAGTCGCTGATTGGTTGCCCTTTTTTTGGTGCGCCGAGCAT
>NZ_JBFRMS010000094.1:0-965 GCF_041470505.1 Vibrio sp. 10N.261.55.C5 | reverse complement strand
GGCTTTGTTTCCTAAATCAGGGAACTAATGCTTAAAGCTACGATCAGATCATCTAAGTTCACTCACATACTTAGAGCAATGCCAAAGCCTCGCTACAGAACAACTAACTGGAAACAATATAACCAAGCCCTAATCAATCGTGGTTCACTGACATTCTGGATTGATGAGGAAGCGATTCAACAGTGGAAGCAACTCAAGCAAGGTAAACGAGGTCGACCTCGATTGTTTAGTGACTTAGCCATTACGACCGCCCTCATGGTTAAACGAGTATTCGCGATGCCGTTGAGAGCGTTACAAGGATTCATCGATTCTGTTTTCAAACTCGCTCAACTCCCGTTGTCATGTCCTCATTATTCATGCATCAGTAAACGAGCCAAAACGGTTAATGTGTCATTCAAGACAAAGACCCGAGGCGCAATACAGCATTTAGCCATTGATGCAACAGGGCTTAAGGTCTACGGTGAAGGTGAATGGAAAGTAAAAAAACATGGTACTGACGGGAAGCGTCGAGTTTGGCGTAAGCTCCATTTAGCAGTAGACACTGGCACTCATGAAATCATTGCGGCTGAGTTAAGTTTATCGAATGTCACCGACGGTGAAGCTCTTCCTAATTTACTGAATCAAACTCGTCGTAGAATCAATGAGATATCTGGTGATGGAGCTTACGACACAAGACAATGCTACAAAGCCATACGTATTAAACAAGCTGTTCCACTTATTCCACCGAGAGAAGGTGCTGCTTTTTGGGTGCGAGGTCACCCTCGTAATCTGGCGGTAGCTTGCCAGAAATTATACGGCTCAAATAAACATTGGAAAAAGAAGTATGGTTACCATAAACGGTCACTTTCAGAGACGGCTATGTTCCGTGTAAAGACACTGTTTGGTGGGCGATTAAGTTTAAGAAACTATAATGCTCAGGTTGGTGAAACCTACGCCATGATTAAAGCGTTGAATAAGCTCACAGG
>NZ_JBFRMS010000093.1:0-1019 GCF_041470505.1 Vibrio sp. 10N.261.55.C5 | reverse complement strand
AACCTACGATCTGATCAGCTACCACCACTCTCTCTCGTAGCCTTATGCCTAAACCTTGTTACAAAACAACCAACTGGAAGCAATACAACCAATCGCTCATTAACCGTGGTTCTCTGACCTTCTGGATCGATGAAGAAGCAATAAGTGGGTGGGCGCAAAGCAAACAGAATAAGCGCGGGAGGCCACGTCGGTTCAGTGATTTAGCTATTACGACAGCACTCATGGTGAAACGAGTTTTTTCTATGCCACTGAGAGCGCTGCAAGGATTTATCGACTCGATATTTAGGTTAGCCCATGTGCCGTTAAGTTGTCCGCATTACACCTGCATCAGTCGTAGAGCCAAGCAAGTTGAGGTCTCATTTAAGACTAAAGCGAGAGGAGCGATACAACACCTAGCCATTGATGCAACTGGCCTTAAGGTTTATGGCGAAGGTGAATGGAAAGTCAAAAAACACGGGACGGATGGCAAGCGGAGAGTCTGGCGAAAGCTGCATATTGCAGTTGATACAAGCACTCATGAGATCATTGCCGCCGAGCTAAGTTTATCAACGGTTACAGATGGTGAAGTACTCCCGAACCTACTGAAACAAACACGTCGAAGCATCCTTGAGGTGTCTGGTGATGGCGCTTACGACACGAGAGCGTGTCGCGCTGCTATTAAGATGAAGCGAGCCGTTGCGCTTATTCCCCCAAGAGAAGGGGCAGCCTTCTGGGAGCGTGGTCATCCTCGAAATCTCGCCGTGGGTTGCCAGAAATTATACGGCTCAAATAAGTATTGGAAAGAGCGGTATGGATACCACAAACGTTCATTGTCAGAAACAGCGATGTATCGAGTTAAACAGTTGCTAGGAGGACGATTGAGCTTAAGAAATTACAATGCCCAGGTGGGTGAAACTTACGCGATGATAAAAGCGTTGAACAAGCTTACTGGGTTAGGTATGCCTGAAACTTGTCGTATTGATTAAGAAATACGCGAAACGGGGTTGTTCTATCTTTAAATTTAATTACGCAACAAAGCC
>NZ_JBFRMS010000092.1:0-15587 GCF_041470505.1 Vibrio sp. 10N.261.55.C5 | reverse complement strand
AACTATATTGTCCTCCGACACCCACATTGAGTGTTGGCGCCAACCTTTTCTTGAGTTCTTATCAATCGATGAAATAGCATCTTCCATTCTTTTAGTCGCGCGACTTGCTGGATATAGATTCTTGTTCACGTTTAGCTTGGCAACTAGCATGAATCCTAGACCGAATAATAATCCAGGGATAACTCCAGCTAGGAATAATTTTCCGATAGACTGGTTTGCCGTCACGCCATAAATAATCAAAGGAATAGATGGAGGGATCATCACTCCAGTAATACCCGCAGCAGCAGTAATAGCTGCAGAAAATGGACGCTTGTATCCCACACGTTCCATTTCAGGAATCATGTTTGAACCAATTGCTGCAACTGTTGCAGGAGATGAACCTGAAATTGCTGCAAAGAACATACTTGCTAATACGTTAACATACGCAAGTCCCGCCTTAAAATGACCAACAATATTATATGCTGCCCCAACGATCCGGGAAGAAAGTCCTCCACGTTGCATGATTTCACCAGCCAGAACAAATAGGGGAATCGCGACTAATGGGAAAGAGTTACCACCCATCACAGCACTTTTGGCGAGTAGAGATATGTTTGGTGTGTTTGGTAAATATTCCAAAACAACCAAAGAAGATATACCTAAACAGATTGCTACCGGCGCACCTAATAGTACTAGTAGGAGAAATACTCCGAATAATGTGATAGTAACCATTACTTACCTTCCTCATTCGACAATGTTGATTCCGTAATCTCTGTTTTAAATAATAAAGAGATATCTTTATAAAGGTTTTGCAATATGCGGAACGAACCCAATAAAGCACCTAATGGCAGAGAACCATAAAGCCACTGCATGCTGACTCGTGTTTCAGACAGAGGCCAATAAAGTACAATAGAGCTTTGTCTAGCGATAATCGGGCTTGAAATTTGGTCCCAGCCGTAGAGAAAAAGTTTTACCATACACCACATTACAACCATGTTTACTAGGATGTTTGTAATGTCAAAGGCTCGCTTTGGAAACCGATCGATCAATGCGGTGACAGAGATGTGCTTACGTGTTTTAAAGCCGTAACTAACTCCAACCCAAATGAACCATATAAAGCACCAACGTACAAACTCTTCACTCCAGGGTAAGGAGTTACTAAAGATGTAGCGCATCACTACCTGCAAAAAAATCCAGAAAACGATGTTTGCCAGAAAAAAATTAATCATCCAAGCTTCAATGTTTTCGTCTAATACTTTCAACCATTTCATTATGTAATCCTCTGACCCGGCGGTATAAATAGCCGGGTCGTGATGGCTGTTACTTGTTTAGTGCTTCAATCAGTTCTGGCTCAACCAGTTTCGTGTACTTTTCACGAATAGGTGCCGTTACTTTCTGAAACTCCGCCACTTCTTCTGGTGTCAGGTTAGTCACAGTCACTCCTGCTGCTTTCATAGCGGCTAACTGCTCCAGCTCTTCACTGGCGATCACTTCTTGTTGGTAATCAATCGCACGTTCTAAGGCAGAGTCGATTAAGCCACGGTCTTCATCTGACAGAGTTGCATAGAAATCTGGGTTCGCAAGAACCATGTGAGTAGAGTAAACGTGACCCGATAGAGTTATGCAGTTTTGTACTTCATAAAAACGTGAGGAGTAGATGTGGCCTAACGGATTTTCCTGAGCATCAACTACGCCCTGCTGAAGTGCTGAATATACTTCGTTGAAAGACATTGGAGTCGGGTTGGCTCCCATTTCTTTGAACGCATCCATGTGCGCTTCTACTTGCATAGTACGAATTTTTACACCGTTCAAATCTGATGGCTTCTTAATTGGACATTTGTTACTTGTAATATTACGAATGCCGTTTTCCATCCAACCTAATCCTTTGATACCAAAGTCTTCTACTTTATAAAGTAGCTTCTGACCAAATTCTCCATTCAGCGCTTTCAGCGCATCTGTACGACTACCAAAGGTATATGGGAGCCCTGGTACGGAGAAAGCTGGATCCCAACCTGCCATTACTTCAACAACAGGCGCTGTCATATCAACGATGCCAGATTGTACGGCTTCCGTCAGTTCGCGGTCACCACCGACCTGACCATTTGGATATATATCGACAGTAATTTCGTTGCCAGACTCTTTTTCAACAAGCTCTTTGAACTTCACCCACGCTTTATGCATGTGGTAGGTGTCGGCCGCTCCATGGCCTACACGAATATTTGTCTCCGCATAGGTTTGTGTACTCATCACACTTGAAATTGCAATTGTGAGGGCGAGGCATAGGGTACTTTTTTTCATTTTATGTTCCTTTATTTTAATTGTCTGCCTGACATTTCAGTAAGCCTATACATTCTGACCTGATATTTCATTTTTATGGCGTGATGTTGATCTACCTTTATAAATTTGGTATTGATTTAATTAATATCAAGTGATCTTAGTCACAAAAATGCAGTTATTCTCTTGTGGTTTATGTGTTCAAGAATTTAAATAAAACAAAACTAACATGTCAGATTTAGGAAATTCCCATGAAGAAAGTAGTAGTAATTGAACCTGGTTATCTGAATTATAAGGAAGAGATAGAAGTTCTTAATTCTCATCAAACCTCATTAACTTCACTGCCTATCGGTACTGAAAAAAGTGACATTCTAAAAGAAGTTGCTGACGCAGACGCGATTATGGTGCGTGAAGCGAATATTGATATGGAGATATTAGACGCAGCCAAAAAATGCCAGGTTGTCGTTCGCTATGGTGTTGGTGTTGACAACATCGATCTCAAGTATGCAAAAGAAAGAGGCGTGTATGTTGCTAACGTACCGGATTATGGCTCTGAAGATGTAGCAGAACATGCGCTATCCCTTTTAGTCGCAGCAACACGTCGAATTGTGACTCGTGACAAAGATGTCCATAACGGTAAATGGGGCGTCGGTCAGGCAGAGCCTATCCCACGTATGGGAGGTAAAATTTTGGGTGTTGTTGGCTTTGGGCGCATTGCTCGTTGTTTTACTGAAAAAGTATCTGGTCTAGGTTTTCGAACAACCATGGTGTTCGACCCCGCTTTAACCCCAGAGCAAGCAAAAGAAGCTGGCGTACAGAAAGTTGATCTAGAAACTTTAGTTTGCGAAGCCGATTTTATATCTCTGCATGCACCATTAAATGAACATACCCACCATATGATCGATGGTGAGCTTATAAACAAGATGAAACCTATGGCTGTACTGGTTAACACCAGCCGTGGCGGTCTTGTTGATGAACAAGCCCTTTATGAAGCACTAAAAGCAAACAAAATCCATGCAGCTGGTATCGATGTGTTTGAAACCGAGCCTGTTCCGCAAGATAACCCTCTATTAACGCTATCAAATGCAATCTGTACTGACCACACAGCCTGGTTTACTGAAGAATCTGTTGTTGAACTTCAGCATAAAGGTGCTGTGGAAGTACTACGTGTCTTTGATGGCAAAAAACCAAACAACTGGGTTAACCAGTAATAAATAAAATTGTCAGTTAATTAAATAAAGGAAAAAATCATGTACAGCAAAGAAATTATCGATGGATACCGTGAAATCTTCTCAACCGCTTCAATTGCAGATGCCTGTGATCTGTTACTCGGTAAAACTATGTATCTGCCTTTTGATATCAAAAACCGTATCAATGATAAAAAGGTTGTAGGTCCTGCAGTAACCATTTTGGAAGAAGCTACTCTTGAAAAAGTACCACCTCAGCATGCGCTTGATGCTATCGATGAGTCAGAAGAAGGAAGCGTCATCGTAATCTCTGGAGACGCAGCACTTGAAACAGTAGCCGTTTGGGGCGGTTTGATGACTGCTGGTGCGGTTGCAAATAAGCATGAAGGTGCAATCCTCAACGGTGGTATGCGTGACATCGCTGAAATCCGTCGTGATTATGATTTCCCTGTTTATTCAAAAACTATATCTCCAGGAACAACTCTGGGTCGTTTCCAAACTGTTGCTGCAAACAAGCCTGTTCAAATCGGTGAAGCGTTAATTCGTCCAGGAGACCTAATTGTTGGTGATGTAGACGGTGTGGTTTGTGTCCCTCAAGAGCATGTAGAAGCAATACTCCGTGAATCTCAGTCTATCGATTCTCGTGAACTGGAGCAGGCAAAATTAATTATTGAAAGCGGCTCTTTGCGTGATGGTCTGGCGAAATACGGCCGTATCTAAAAATTCATAGTAACAGCCAGCTGGTTACCCCTTTGTCCAGCTGGCTTTTTTGTAAGAGGTAAAATTATGACTATTGATATTCTTTCATTTGGGGAGCCACTGTTCGAATTCTCTCAACTTCCGGGCCAGGCAGAAACTGTCTCTTACTTGAGTGGTTTTGGTGGTGACACTTCTAACTTCTCAGTAAGTGCCGCTCGTCAAGGAGCGAATGTTGCAATCCTTGCTCACTTAGGCAGTGATGTATTTGGTGATCAGTTCGTAGATCTATGGGTAAAAGAAGGTGTTAAAACTGACTTTGTTGTTCGTAACCCGGATGCCCCTACTGGTGTTTATTTTATTTCCCATGATGAACGTGGGCATCACTTTACTTTCTATCGTAAAGGCTCTGCGGCCTCTTTAATAACTCCTCAGCAGATCCCACTTACTGCAATTGCCGATGCAAAGCTTTTGCATACCTCTGCAATTACTCACGCAATCAGTGACTCATCCAGTGATGCTGTGTTTAAAGCGATTGAGATGGCGAAAAAAGAGAACACAATGATCTCATTTGACACCAATCTTCGCCTAAAACTATGGCCTCTTTCAAGAGCAAGGGCGGTAATACACGAAACAATCCGTCATGTGGACTTCTGTATGCCTAGCCTCGACGAAGCTCAACTTCTTACTGGTCTCAAAGATGCCAACGAAATCGCTGACTTTTACCTAAATCTTGGTGCGAAAACGGTTGTTCTAAAAATGGGTAAAGAAGGTGCAATGGTTGCGACTGGCGACCGTCGCTTTACTGCCGGAGGTCATCAAGTTGATACCGTTGATGCAACTGGAGCAGGAGATTGCTTCTCTGGTGCATTCTTAAGTCAGGTAGTAAAAGGCGAACCTCTTGAGCACGCTCTTGCTTATGCAAATTGTGCGGCAGCCCTTACAACAACTGGTTACGGTGCGGTTGCTCCAATTCCAACGGCTGAGCAAGTATTGGCATTTAAAGCTGAGGTAAAAGAGTAATGAAGGAAGCTCTAGAACTGCTGGTAAAAACCAAAATTGTGCCTGTGATTCAGATCGACAACATTGTCGATGCTATACCTTTGGCAGAGACGTTGATTGAAAATGGACTTCCTATTGCGGAAGTAACGCTTCGCTCACCAGTGGCGATGGAAGCTATACAGGTTATTCGAAGTCGCTTCCCTGAAATGCTATTAATCGCCGGTACCGTGACTAACCCCGAGTTAGCGGATCAAGCCGTTGAAGCCGGCGCAACTATAGTTGTTTCACCAGGCTTTAATCCGGAAACAGTTCGTCATTGTGTTTCTCGTGGCATTAACATTATTCCAGGAGTTGCTACTCCGGGTGAAATGGAACAGGCCATCAACTTTGGCTTAACGACACTCAAGTTCTTCCCAGCAGAAGCTAACGGCGGTGTCCAAACTCTTAAAGCGGTTTCTGGCCCATATAGCCAGTTAACATTTATGCCAACGGGTGGCATCACTGCTTCTAATATTTCAGACTACCTTGCATTACCTAGTGTCGCGTGCTGTGGAGGTTCATGGATGGTAGACAAGAAGTTAGTAGCGGAACATAAATGGGAAGAGCTCGCGGTATTGATTCGTGAAGCCATAGATTTAGTTCAAAACTAAACATCCTGTGCTTTATGGCGAACCCTCATTTCGGGTTCGTCATCTGTAAAAAATAACGTAATTCTATCAACGACAAGGAAACAAATGATGAAAGGAAAATCTCTACTCACCCTTACCTTACTTTCAACTTCGGTCATGGCAGCTTCTTCACCTGAGCTAGAAGTTGTAGCGGAATGGAATTCACTGACTTATCAAATAACAGATAAAGCGACACAACAACGCTGGGAAAAAAGTGCTCTCTATGGCAAGGCTTTGATGCAGGGTGTAAAAGTAGATAAGGAATCTGAACTTTATGTGACAACAGCAAGATGGGGTGGCCCTGAAATTCCGGCGACTTTATCTCGTCTTAAGAAAGATGGAGATGAATATAAGCTGGTTCCTTATCCATCAGAAAAGATGAACGATATTAACAACCCTAACGGCTTAAAGGCTGTTCTGGGTTTTGAAATCGACCGCAATAACGTTATGTGGATCCTCGATCAGGGGCACGTGGCTGGTCAACCAACCAAACTTGGTGATGAAAAGCTGGTTCTTTGGGATATCAATAAAAACAAAGAAATTCAACGCTACGAATTCACCGATGAAGACAGCAGCAGAAAGTGTTCATTTTTGAACGATGTAGCTGTAGATAATGATTCTGGTTTCGCCTACATAACAGACTCAGGCATCTTCTGTCAGCCTCTTGATGGTGGTCTGATTGTATACGATAGTAATACAAACTCAGCAAAGCGCGTGCTATCAGGAACAAAGTTCACCAGCAACGAAAAGAACTTCTTCTTCAATATTAATGGTAAACCTGTTTTATCACAAAACGCTATGCTAACTGGTGCTGATGGTATCGCACTATCAGGAGACAAGAATACCCTATATTGGACAAATTTAACGGGTAATACCTTGTACTCAATCGAAACTGCCATTCTTCGAGACTTTAATCGCTCAGAGGCTGAGATTCAAGCAAGTGTAAAAGAGGTAACGACGCTGCCATCTAATACCGACGGTATGACGGCAGACCGTGACAACAACCTGTATATGACGGGACTATCCATCAACGGCATTATGAAACGTGATGCGAGAACAGGGGATGTTATTCGCCTCGCTTTCAATGAAACCATGGTATGGCCGGACACTCTAGCGTGGGGACCAGATAACAACCTTTATATTTCATCGAACAACCTTCATACCCACGTAGAGGGGAAGATGAATTTTAGAGACCCTAAAGTAGCCAATTTCAAGATATGGAAATTGGCTGTGGACCAATTGCCGTATACAGCTAAATGATCCCTTAAAAATAGTTGTTTGATAAAGGAGACAAAAACGAGTGTAGTCATTGATAACACTCGTTTTTGCATATTATTCGTTTACGTGTCTAACCATTGATTACTTCTATCTACGTAATTGCAATTCATTTTATATGTGCTTAGTCAATATTATTTAAATGTGAGCAGAGGTGCTAGGCGTCGATCTCCAATGTCACGCAAAGAATAAAAATATAACAAGTTTAATAACTAATTAATGAGCGACAAGTTATATGAAAAACGTACCTTTAAAGGTGAAAATTGTAGGGCTGATGATAGCTATTATCTTCTTTACCATCCTTACCGCTTATCTTAGCGCAAACTACTATATCAGCAACTATATCTCAGAGAGCGACTCCCGCTCTATTCGTCGGCAGATAGAATTAGCGCAAGATAATTTGGTTAGTATGATCAATGGTAATATTAAGCTTGCAGAGTCTACCCAGTTCAGTCTGAATGAGGTTAATAAAATCATCGAGAAGACAGGATTTCACGATGTAGTTAAGGTAGCTCATGGATTAGCCATCACTAAGGAAGGGAGTGTAAACACCCCTGCAGTGATCAAACCTTATTTGGATGCTGTAAACAATGCTTCTGGTAGAACCACAGTTAGCGACGTTTACTTTGAAGGCGAATTACCGCTGATTATGATTACCGTCGCCAGCGACGCTCAAAAAGGTAATATTTTCTATCAGGACTTAAGCCACGTTCAGCATTTACTCGAAGAGGCTACGGGAGAAGGTGCTTATCTGGAGTTGTTGGATTCAAATAGCAGTGTGGTATTTTCCAATAAACAAGAAGGTGATTTAACACCTATCACTCAACAATTTGATGTTGATGGCAGAAGTTGGACTCTAACTGGCTATATCGACAACACCTTTATTCAGACCAACACTAATCGATTGAACAAGGCCATTACTATTGCATTACTGATAGGTGCAGTGGTGATCACTCCGATCTCAATTATACTGTTTAATATTGCTTTCCGGCCTATTGTTGAACTACGCCTACTGATCGCCGAACTTGCTACCGGCAACGGTGATTTAACTCATAGATTGAAAGTAAACACCAAAGACGATCTCGGGCAGATTGCGGACGGCGTCAACCGTTTTATCGAAAAGCTACAGAAAATGATGCAGGAAGTGTCCGATTCAGAAAATCAAATAAGTGCCGAGATATCTAAACTGGAATTGCAGGCTGATACAACAAGAAAGCTAATTAACTCTCACAGTTCAGAGATGGAGATGGCGGTAACTTCTATCAATGAGATGAGTTCTACGGCTGAATCGGTAGCAGAAAACGCAGCAATCACAGCTAGGCAAACACAAGATACAAATTCAGAGGCTGAGAAAAGTAAGATAATCGTGCAACAGGCTTTAGGGAATGTAACTGTTCTGGTTGAAGAGGTAGAACACACATCACGGTCGGTTATTAAAATGATTGATTATACAGCGCAAATCGGAAAAGCACTAAATGTCATAGGAAGCATTGCTGAGCAGACTAATCTACTGGCGCTAAACGCTACGATTGAAGCGGCGCGTGCCGGAGAGTATGGTCGAGGTTTTTCTGTAGTTGCAGATGAAGTAAGGGCCCTTGCATCACGCACACGTCAGAGCACTGAAGAAGTCAGTGCCATGTTAAACAAACTAAAAGAGGGCACTGCCGTAGTGATAAATAGTATGGATCGCACCAAGTCTAGTTGTTTTCAGACTGCTGAAACAACCGCTAAAGTAATGAATTCGCTAGATTCAATGATGGGATCAGTTACAGAAATCACTGATCTTGCAGTACAAATAGCAACCTCTGCAGAGGAGCAAAGTTCTGTTACCGAAGAAATAAACCGAAATATGATCGCGATGCATGAAATGATTCATATCTTGAGCAGCAATGGTGAGGCTACGGTTAACAGTACCTGCCAACTAACTAACTCGAACAAGCATTTGGTTAATATTGTTGGGAAATTTAAACTGGAGTAATCTTTGCAAACTGCTTTGAGAGAATCATGAAACCCAAGTCAGGCTCAGCAATACAATAGTAGTTGCGGTAATAGTATACATAGTAAACGTGGTGGTAAGTTCTATTTTAGATAGTAATCTCGAGCTCATAACAATCTTCCTTATGTAATTTAATTACAATATTATGGTTTATTATGTGACCGATATCAACATCAGGTGTAATTTAACTACCCAAAAGAGGCTGATGTTATTGTTCAGAACCCATTACTAATCATTCTAATGCGCGTCATTTCGTAAAATCGCAGAACAAAGCTGGCTACTAACTAGGTATTTGAAGATTTCAAAGAAGAAAACCGACAGAAACATTTTTCCGACTAATTAACTTCTCAATCATACTTATAACTCAGTAGATAAGTCATCTCATCAATTTAGTTAGCTAGAAATTTAACGTAAATTGTCGACTCTTAATAATAAAAGATAACCGGCAGTACTAAACATAGTGAATCTAGAAGGTGATCGTTTGTTGTTAATCTTTTGTAGTTATTCACAAATCGCTAACTTAGCAAAGCCGCTGGCACATTTTTGTCCAGAGGCTTCATAGACCTGAATTTTGACTAGTGGTACTTTCTAACTCGGAAGTGTCCAAATTCGTGCTGACGGGACAAAATGTCACACTCAAATCTAGATTTGAGACAGTTGGCACTTCGCAACTCGGAATTGCCCATAGTTTGTCAGCAATGTTTTAGGCCGATAGATTCTGCCTCTGATTTATCGGCTCTACTTGAAAGTGCAGAAGCTAACGTACGGTGGAAAGAAACTCCCATTTCTATTCAAATGCTATATTTCAGAACCTGACTTTTAGCCTGAATGGTTATGCAATGCAAGACTTCCGTAGGGCGTTATTCGAAATAGGAAAAACTCCAGATTTTTAAACGGGTTTTACTTTCTCTTATCCAAAAACTGTTAGACCACCGCCTATAAGCGATGGTCTAACAGTGCCATTTTGAAAGAAAGATATCTTGGATTAATATCTATTCTGATTAGATTCACATAGCGTCACGAACAAGGCGAACATAGTTATAGATTCGAATAGAATCAGCTTGCGGACCGTGGCCATCAGTGTAGTCGGTGCCGTCCCATACTTTAGGGTCGCTACGTTGAGAACCAGCGCCATGAACGTCTACCCATTTACCATATTTCTCGCTATAACCCATAGAACGACCAAAGGCGACGTAAGAAGCCGCGCCTACGTACAGATCACCATTAGCAAACGCCTTATGAGTAGTGTTACTCCAGTAAAATGCCCAATCGTCGTTACCGTTCTCGTTGGTGATGGTTGTCATGTTGAAGATTGGGTCAATTGCTGGAGTACCATTTTTTGCTGGTGAATAACTGTAGTCTGTAATGGTTTCCAGCTCTTTTACGCTTGGTAAGCGCCAATCACTGTAACCAAGGTAATTTTCGGCATTCATTTTTTGGGCATAGGCCTGTGCTTCAACCCAGTTCATTGCACCGTTTTTGCTTGCTCCGTCTTTCAGTGGGCTGGTATCGGCATTATCAGACTTCACCCAGTCAAAAGCGTTTTGATAATCAATCCCTTTAGCATAAGCTGCGCCACTGTCATTCTGCGCCCACATCAGGTCAGACTGAGTGTCGGTGATAGTTTTGTCACCATTATAAGAAGCATCGCCTGATAAGGCGGTGAGTAGTCACTACTTGATAGGCTTCCAGGTGGCGAGTTCGGTTTGCCACGCCTATAACTATATTTGCGACAGAACTGAAAATGTAGATTAGGCGTTCGAATGAACCGCTCTGTGCGGATCCGTATGCTGTATGGTGTGGATCTGGAGGGTAAGTCCTCCGGCTCCTACGATTAATTTTTGTGCCAAAGTGACACAAAAATTGATTGTTGTTCATTTAAAGACCATAATACATATGTGACATTTTGACACAAAAGGAAACTACATTATGGCGACTACTTTACCCCGCATCACTGCTAGAGTTGATGTCGATACACAACACTTACTGACAAAAGCGGCGGCAATTACTGGCATGTCTAGTATTAACTCATTTGTTCTAAGTGCTGCTATCGAAAAAGCCAAACAAGTGATTGAACGTGAGCAAGCACTTAAACTTAGTCAAGCTGATGCCATCTTACTTATGGACGCTTTAGACCGCCCTGCAACAATCAACTCAAAATTGAAAACTGCTTCTGAACGTTACGAGAGCAAAACTCAATGATGAACACGGTACTTCTAGAAAAAGTAAAACATGATAGAAATCGGTTTAACTGCGGTATTGAAGCTCTTAATAACTATCTAAAAGTAATGGCAAGTCAGCAAGCAAAGAAAGACAACACAAGAACTTTCGTTTTAGAAGATGATAATGATAGCTCGCATGTCATTGGTTTTTATACATTAACAATGACACCAATCGATTTGAAGGCTTTACCCGACAAGCTACAGAAAAAACACCACTCATCTACCTCTGGTGGTCTAATTGCTCGATTAGCTGTTGATGAACGCTACAAAGGTAAAGGCTTTGGCGAGTGGCTGCTTATTGATGCACTCAGAAAGCTACTAGCAGCCAGTGATAGCGTCGCATTCCCTGTAGTTATTGTTGACGCCAAAGATGGTGCAAAAAACTTCTACGAGCGATATGGATTCCAAGCGTTTCAGGATGCAGAAAATAAACTCTTTATTACCATTTCTGATGTAAGAGCGAATTTGGGCTAGTTAACTGCTAGCCTCCTAGCAAACTAACATTGTTAATAACAGGCCAGCTCGTTTTTCGTTTCTGTCGTAAATCTAGTTAGTTATCTTCTTTTTTGCCTTACCCATGTCACCACCGCTCTAACCATCATAAAGGATCAGATCGCAAGACTCGAAAAAGGTTCAACTGATTTAGGCAACAACGCCGTTTCTGGCGACCAGTTTCAGAGCCTGCTCCGCCCGGTTATTGTCCAACTTCGCTCTTTCGACCCGGCAGAAGGCTGTCAGCCCTTCATAGTGTTTAATGAAGTAATTAATAGCTTTACCAAGACTGCTGTTTTCTTCCACGTTACCGCTTTCCAGCTCTGCCTCGCCCCAGTCTCGGATCTGTTCCATCACCGGAAGCGATAGCTTTTTATGCCAGGCCTGCCGTTGTTCTGCGTTTAGTTCCAGCTCTCCAGCTTCATCATCGTGCCGCCAGATTTCCCCGTACTACTTTAATACCTGCTCAACCTCATCCGGGAACTGGTTGAGAACCTCTGCAAACACTTCAAAAAACTCCATGAGGCTAATTTTGGCTCAGAGTCCGTTACAATTATGGTTTGGAAAGTTAATGAATAAACTTGCGCATGCATGGTATTGATATGCAGTCTAGTCATGATGTACTGCGTATGTAAAGTCGAAGGTTTTGTCTATAAATGAGCAACAGGCCACTGCGTAGAAGCAGTGGCTTTTATGATTTGGGGTACGAAAAGTTATCTGAAAGGTAGATATCATCCGAAGCGGATAAGAAGGAAATGTCCAAAATCTTCAAAAGCTGAATTCTTACTCACAACACTTTCTATCACGAAAATGCCCCATTCCTTGTTTCGACTGATTCAACAACCACTCAACCAAAGTAACGATTGACTCACTTTTCCTGATCTAACTATGTGGCCAAATTTACTACCCTACTACAAGCACCATATTCCTTTGGGGCAACAATTTTCTCTTACTTTTATTGTGGTTATAAAGAGCAACACATGAGATTATGCCATCTGTCTCGTATTAAAGGCACTACCATAAATATCCAGTAGTAACTGGATAAATTGAGGATCATCCATGAAACTTCAGCTTGATTTGGCTAACTGTTATGGCATCAACCAACTATCTAAAGAGTTAAACTTTACAAAGTCAGCTACTAACGATGGCATTAATTCGCTCTACGCTCCAAACGGAACGTTAAAAACTTCGTTAGCTAAGACCTTTAAGGATGTGGAAGAAAACAAGGATACAAAGGATCTTATCTTTCCAAGTCGTACAACGGTAAGAAATATCAAAATTGATGGTGCCGATATAGCGTCAGCCCAAGTGATGGTGATTGACTCTTATAATGAAAGCTATAGCTCTCAACAACTTTCAACTTTATTGGTTAACGAAGAGTTGAAACAACAATATGACACTGCTCTAAAGGAAGTTGATGGCAAACGTTCAACTCTCATAAACGGGGTTGCTAAAAAGTCGGGGAAACGAGATGTCCCGAGTCTATTCAATGAAGCTTTTGGGATTCCTCAAAAAGAACTATTAGGGTTACTTGTAACACTTTCTGAGCAGATAAACCCTGACTATACCCAATATGGAGAATATAAGTACGATACTTTATTTAATCCAAAAGCTCTCCAGCTCATTGCCTCAGAAGACTTAAGCAAAGACCTTGCAGACTATGTCGATACCTATGACAAGTTGATTGAAAACTCAACAGTTTTATCCAAAGCTTTTAACCACCAAAAGGCTGATGTCGTTTCAAAGAGTTTAACAGATAACGGCTTCTTCAATGCTTCGCACAGTGTCAATATTTCAGTCGATGGCTCTAAGCAAGAGGTTTCTTCAAAGAAGGAGCTAAATGAGTTACTTCAATCTGAGCAAGATAAAGTACTACAAAATCCCGAATTAAAAGAAAAGTTTAGCCGTGTTGATAGCAAGTTGAAAAACAAAGAAACTCAAGCTTTTCGAGATCTAATTTCAGAGCATCAAGACTTGCTAGGTGAATTTACCGATGTTGATGAGTTTAAAATAAAAGTTCTAATCGGGTACTTACAATCTAATCAAGCTGCTTGGGATGACTTAGTTGCGACATATAAGTCTAATCAAGAGTTGGTGGCGAATATTGTCCATCAAGCACAGCAACAAAAAACAACTTGGGAAACCGTCGTTGATACTTTCAATAAACGTTTCAAGGTTCCATTTAAACTTAGCGTAGAAAATCAGGATGAGGTGATTCTAAATAACGTCGCTCCAGCCATAAAGTTCGTATTTGATGACGGGCGAGGTGAGTCAGAGGTCGTTAGTCAATCAAGTTTGGTAGACGTTTTGAGTCAAGGCGAAAAGCGTGCACTTTATATCCTTAATGTACTTTTTGAAATTGAAGTGAAACGAAACAATATTCAGCCACTCTTAGTTGTGATAGATGATATTGCCGACTCTTTTGACTATAAGAACAAGTATGCCATTGTTGAGTATCTCCGTGATATTGCCAAAGTGGCTCATTTCAGCTTGCTATTACTTACTCATAACTTCGATTTTCATCGAATTGTGAGTAGTCGACTCGGTGCGAAACGTCAGAATCGTCATATGGCAACAAAATCATCAACGGAAATTGCTCTAAAGCCAGAAAAATATCAAAAAGATGTATTTAATGCTTGGAAGCAAAACTTAGCTACAAATGAAGCTTACCTATTAGCTAGTATCCCATTTGCTCGAAATCTTGCAGAGTATTGTGGTCATGAAGATCACTACAGTAGTTTGACATCTCTTTTGCACCTAAAAGCAGATACCAAAGACATCAAAATTAGTGATATGCAAGCGATGTATCGTCAGATCTTTGTAGATCAGCCTGCGCTAGAGCTGCCAAACAGTGAGTCGTTGGTGTTTGATAAGATAATAGAGCATAGTGATGCACTTGTAGCTGATCCTCAAGAAACCCCCGAGCTTGAATGTAAAGTTATTTTGGCTATGGCTATCAGGTTAAAAGCTGAGCACTTTATGATCACCAGAATAGCCGCCCCAGCTTTTCTCGAGGGGATTAGTTCAAACCAAACTCGTGCACTTTACGACAAATTCGTAGAGCTACACCAAGCTGAGCAAGACACCATTAGTTTGCTGGATCAAGTTAACTTGATGACTCCAGAGAACATTCACTTGAACTCATTCATGTATGAACCAATCTTGGATATGTCCGCTCACAGCTTGTATCAGCTGTATTCTGACATACAGGAGTTAGTAAACGGTCAAGAGTAAGGAAAGTAGAGCTGTTGACCAAGATGCCATCTATTGGTTTTCTTAATGGGTGTTGCTTTAGCACCCTTTAAGCTGTATGGATAAGTGATATAGCCACTTTTATGTCTGCTGAGTGCATGATTGCAATACCAGCGTTAATCCGAAAAGTCGGAGTGTTTTTTGGTTCGTAACTCGGTTTTGTCCAGATACGAGTTGTGTGAGAAGTATGGTTAACAAAGTTCTGCCCCAATCGAAGTTACACCGAACTGATTCACAGTATTACCGACCCGTGATTTGACATACTTTTTCTCATTCTGAAAGTGGCTACTGTATTGGTGGTAATTCAAGATGATGCTGTATAGTTGAAAATATACTGTTTGTAGCGTTATGGTACTTTGTATGAATGAAGTAATTTTTAATATTTTCTATTTCGTCTGTGAAGATCAACAGTCAATTATTGAACTTGGTGCCGTAGCTCACACGCGTACTGGCTCTGACGAAGAGAAAATTAATTTTTTGCAGAAAAATATACATAGCGATTCTATTACCT
Organism: Vibrio sp. 10N.261.55.C5; assembly: GCF_041470505.1. Classification (NCBI taxonomy): domain Bacteria; kingdom Pseudomonadati; phylum Pseudomonadota; class Gammaproteobacteria; order Vibrionales; family Vibrionaceae; genus Vibrio; species Vibrio sp. 10N.261.55.C5. The sequence goes on along the minus strand of NZ_JBFRMS010000092.1, from coordinate 36 downwards.
GTACTCGCTACAATATATGCGTATTTCGGTGATTGC